>JAPSLU010000058.1 GCA_031180405.1 Bacillus sp. (in: firmicutes)
TTCAGTTATGGTAAAAGCCTTAATGGAAGAAATGAACATAACAGTTCCTGTCGTGTTACACCTTGATCACGGGATGAGTGTTGAGAGATGTAAGAAAGCCATTGATGCTGGATTTACATCTGTTATGATTGATGGCTCACACTTTTCAATTGAGGAAAATATTCATATGACAAAGCAAGTAGTTGACTATGCACAATCTAGACAGGTTTCTGTTGAAGCTGAAGTAGGGACGGTTGGTGGAATGGAAGATGGGTTTGTTGGTGGAGTGAATTATGCTGATCCAAACGAATGTGTTCGGCTTGTTGAAGAAGCTGGTATTGACGCACTTGCTGCAGCACTGGGTTCTGTCCATGGCCCTTACCAAGGTGAGCCTAAACTTGGCTTTGAAGAAATGAAAGTAATTTCTGAACGAATAGGTGTACCACTTGTCCTGCATGGTGGCTCCGGAATACCAGATTACCAGATTAGAAAAGCAATAGAATTTGGTCATGCTAAAATTAATGTGAATACAGAGTGCCTTCAAGCGTGGACAAAAGCGGTTCGTGAGAAATTAAATAGTGACTTAGAAGTGTATGACCAACGTTCCATAACAATACCAGGTAAAGATGCTATTGTTGTTACTGTTAAAGAAAAAATGAGAGAATTTCAATCAAGTAGAAAAGCAGTTGAGTTTACTGCTAGTATTTAAACAAGAGGCTGGGCTATTTTATTCTAGTAAATAAAATAGCTTTTTGCTGTAAGAGTAGTAGCTTACTAGGAAAGTAGCGAATACCGGGGTGGATCAACACTGGCCGGCCACCCAAAGCGGCTTTTCGCTATTAAATAGGGAGTTGCAAAAAAGTAGGTGAAAGTTGCAAAATAGTGAAAAGAAGTTACAAGAAAACAGAAAAAAGTTGCAAAAATCTTCAAATAATTTGCAAGAAAGGTTCATTTAAAAGGTCGGTAATCTAGTTAAGGACAAGAAATGCTATAGATAGCCTGACAGTATGGGTCTTTTTACTTATTGGTAGAGAGTTTTTGCATCAATAACCTTCACTTTTTTAAATTATGCTTTACTTCACGAATGAAAAAATCGTATTTACCTCTTTCACGTGGTAAAATAGTTTGGAATTTACTTTATAGTATCCTTTTATAAACAAAACCATATTGAATAAACTAGTCTCATAATGAAACGATTGTGAAGTTTAGTTGTTACTTATGCTACATTGTGTCTACCGAAGGTGAGTGAATAAAATAAATGAAAATGAGTGATGTTGCAAAATTAGCGAATGTATCGCCTGCGACGGTTTCTAGAGTATTAAGTAATCCTGATTTAGTCAGCAAAGAAACAAGAGAAAAAGTCATGGAAGTTATTAATAAAGTAAATTATAAGCCCCATATTGTTGCAAGGCAGTTTAGAACAATGGAAACGAAAATAATTCTTGTCGTCGTGCCAGATATTACAAGCGCTTTCTTTTCAAAGGTTCTTCGTGGGATAGAGCATGTTGCTGTTCAAAATGGCTATCAGGTTATCTTAGGCGACACAGAAAATGATACCGAACGTGAACAAGAATATATTAATTTGTTGCTTCAAAAACAAGCAGATGGAATGGTTCTATTAACGGCTAGACTTGATAAAACCAAACTTGAAGAGATAGCTGAGCATTTTCCGATGGTTTTGGCGTGCGAATACATGGATGGGTTAAATGTTCCAACAGTTTCAATAGACAATATTAGTAGTGCAAGGAAAGCGACTGAACATTTAATTCAGCAAGGACATAAAAAAATTGCACATATTACAGGACCTATAAACGTTATACTTAGCCGGGATCGATTAAGGGGCTTTCAGCAAGCAATGATGAGTCATGATTTAGAAATCGATTCAGCTTATATACAGGAAGGAGATTTTACATTTGAATCTGGATATAATCAAATGTTAAAGTTATTAGCCTTAGAAACCCCTCCTACCGCTGTATTTGCCTTTAATGATGAAATGGCAATTGGTGCAATAAAAGCAGTAAAAGATAGTCATTTGTCGATACCTGAAGATGTGGCTATTGTGGGGTTTGATAATATTAAAATGGCTTCCGTTATTGAGCCGAACTTAACGTCCATTGATCAGCCAAAGTATGAAATTGGCAAAAAAGCAATGGAATTATTATTGAAATTAATCAATGGAGAATCACTTCAGAAGAAGAAGTTTGTCATGAAAGATGAGCTTATTATTAGAGAGTCCTCAGAAACAATAAAAAAATAGAACAAAGCCATGAATGAAAAAATATCTTCATTCAATGGCTTTTATAAATGTAAATATAGGAACGCTATAAGAGAAAGTAGATAACTAGTGAATAATATAAGATTTAAGGCATAGAATGATCTTTGGATAAGATATTGCCCAAAAATAAAATGAAATCGATTTCTACGCTATCTAGTTACAAAAAATAAAAGTTTAATATCTATATAACCATAATAAATAGAATATTTTTGTAAGAAACCCCTTTAAATACTTGGGAAAGTCAGAGGATTTATTGAGAAAAAAGCGTTTACAAATCTCTTTTTTTCATTTAGAATGAGTCTTGTAGGAAAGTATATTTAAAGTATTTAATGAAATCGATTTCAGTTTATTTTGTTGGTTATTTTGCTACTTTTTTTTAACTAGTAAACTAGTTATTAGAATGAAAATGATTAAAGTAGCATAAGAAATAGATTGTGGATAAAGGGAGGAGAATTGATTATGTCAAACACAGTAACAGTTCAAAATCTTAAAAACTATATTGGTGGTAAATGGATAGAGTCTAATTCTGGAAAAACAGAAGCTGTTCCAAATCCCGCGACTGGTGAAACAATAGCGCATGTACCACTTTCAAGTCGTGAGGATCTAGATCATGCAGTTGAAGTAGCTGTTGAAGCATTTAAGACTTGGAGTAGAACGGCTGTGCCTCGTAGAGCAAGAGTTCTTTTCAAATATCAACAATTATTAGTAGAAAATTGGGATGAGTTAGCGCGCTTAGTAACATTGGAAAATGGAAAAAGTTATAACGAAGCATATGGTGAGGTACAACGTGGGATCGAATGTGTTGAGTTTGCAGCAGGTGCTCCTACTTTAATGATGGGTAAACAGCTTCCTGATATTGCAACAAATGTGGAATCAGGTATGTATCGCTATCCAATTGGTGTAATCGGCGGAATTTCACCATTTAACTTCCCGATGATGGTGCCTTGTTGGATGTTCCCATTAGCTATTGCTTGTGGAAATACATTCATATTAAAGCCATCTGAGCGCACACCATTGCTTGCAAATCGCCTAGCTGAGTTATTTTCAGAGGCTGGTTTACCAGAGGGAGTTTTAAACATTGTTCACGGTGCACATGATGTGGTTAATGGCTTACTTGAACATCCTCACGTAAAAGGGATTTCGTTCGTAGGTTCTCAACCAGTAGCAGAATATGTTTACAAAACAGCTTCAAATCATGGCAAACGTGTTCAAGCTCTTGCAGGTGCAAAAAACCACTCAATCGTTATGCCTGATGCAGATCTAGATAATGCTGTTAATCAAATTATGAATGCCGCTTATGGTTCAGCTGGTGAAAGATGTATGGCTGCTGCAGTAGTTGTTGCTGTTGGGGAAGTAGCTGATCCATTTATGGAGAAATTGGTAGAAGCAGTTAACAATATTACAATCGGAAATGGCATGGATGAAGGTGTATTCCTTGGACCAGTTATCCGCGACTCACATAAAGAAAAAACTGAAAGATACATTGAAATCGGAGAACAAGAAGGAGCTACTTTAGTACGTGATGGAAGAAAAGATGCAGCTGCTTCAGGAAATGGCTACTTTGTAGGTCCTACAATTTTTGATAACGTAAATACAGAAATGACGATTTGGAAAGAGGAAATCTTTGCTCCAGTTCTATCGGTTGTTCGTGTAAACACATTGGAAGAAGCAATTGCATTAACAAATGAATCAGATTTTGCGAATGGAGCATGTATTTACACAACAAGTGGAAGCAATGTACGTCAATTCCGCGATACAATTGATGCCGGAATGCTAGGGGTTAACTTAGGGGTTCCTGCACCAATGGCATTCTTCCCATTCTCTGGCTGGAAAAAATCTTTCTACGGAGATCTTCATGCAAATGGAACTGATGGTGTGGAATTCTATACACGTAAAAAGATGGTAACGGCACGCTGGTAAAGTATTAAGGTTATAAGGAACAGTCCTCTCCACCTAAAGTAATCGATTTCAAAATTAATGTGGAAGGATTGTTCCTTAAATTCAAACGGTTAAACGAAAACAGCTGAAAAGGAGATGTTTACATTGCGTTTAGCATATGATCCTTCACATTATCGTGATAACACAAATTTAAAAGATACGATTGATGCAGTTGCTAGATTAGGGTATGAATATGTAGAGCTATCACCGCGTAAAGATTTTATTTGGTTTTATGAATATCCTAAGGTTGATAGGCAGCTGATAAAAGATTTAAAGAGATATTGCTTAGATGCCGGTGTTAAAATTTCGTCTGTTTTGCCTGTACAACAATGGTCTTCACCAGTTGAAGAAGAACGTCAAGCAGCAGTGAGGAATTGGAAGCGTTGTATTGAAATCACTTCTGATTTAGGAGTAGACTTGATGAACAGCGAATTTGCCGGTGACAAAAGCCGTCCGGTTGAAAGTGAAGCAGCTTTTGTTAAATCAATGGAAGAGCTAATGCCACTGTTTGAAAAAGAGGGTATCAAACTTAATTTACAATCACATCCTAACGATTTTATTGAGTTGAATACTGAAGCTATTCGAATGATCCGGGCATTTGATAAAGATTGGATTAAGCTGGTCTATTCTGTTGCACATGCTTTCTTTTATGATGATGGTATTGGTGATGTAGAAAAACATTTAGAAGAAGCAGGGAATTTACTTGCCCATGTCCTAATTGCCGATACTCTTAATCATAAAGCGGCATTTGGTTTACGATATATTGTGAATCCACCCAATGCAAACGTAACCATCCACCAACATTTGAACCCTGGTGAAGGGGAAATAAACTTCGAGGCACTCTATCGAAAATTAAGAGAAATGAAGTTTGATGGAATTGTGACAAATTCAGTATTTGCTTATCCTGATAAACCGGAGTGGTCAAACGAGGTAACACTGAAATCAATAAAAGAGGGATTAAATATAAAAGAGGGAATAAATATATAAAACCGAACAGCTTTATTAAATTAACAACTATTATTTGACAGGGGGTGTTCGAATCCCTCTAAAAGTGAGAAGCTCCAGTCCTTTAGTAAGTAGGGCTGGAGCTTATTGATAGTATGACTACAAGTTAGTATTTTAAAAGATGGATAAGATTCAGCCCATTGTGTCTCTCTCCTTTAAGGATGCACAATGGGTTAAAAAATGTGTTCTGAATAGTATACGGAGACTAACATTGAAAAAATACTCCGCGTTGCTTGGGTTTTCCGAAGTCACCTAATCACTGCGCGAAAAAAACAAGCCTTATTTAAACTGTTACTTTATTCAATTCATTTCTTTTCAATCTTCTGCTTTATTTAGGTGCAGGGGAGGAGGGACTAACCAACCTTTTTCCTTGTTGAGTCGTAAAACCTTTCCACCAAGAGTTGCTTTTTGTGTATGAATTTGACCAAACATCATAGCAATGTCTTCTCTTATGGCTGAACCTATCATTTGGCTACATGAAACCAATCCAGCAGCTATATTGGCGGACAAGGTGGCTGCAATCTCAGGATCCATGAATCTTGCGCCTACTGGGATATCCTCTAGTTGAGCATTTGGGCGTTCTGGTGGTGTAGGTGGAAGCCCAATTCCATTCTCTTTTAAAAGATTTTCAATTTGTTTCATTTCTTGCTGACATTGTTCTATTGCTTCTACTAATAATTTGCGAAGATCCTCATCACCAGCATGATTGAGCTTAGTCTGATATCCTGCCACCAAGCCCTTTGAAGTTAACAGAAACGACCAAGCACCGAAAACCTCTCCATAATGTAATGGTTCGTTTTGAGGATTACCACTTAAAATTCCCATAATAGCACTCCCTATTGTTTTTTTAAATTCCATAGAACGATTCTCCTAAGTATGGTTGATGTCTTACTAGACAAGGATTAGTATACGTTTATGATACTTATCTATTCATTTATCAGGTATATCAAAGAAGAAAATGAAGATATTAACAGGAAGAAAATAAAAATATACGTAAGCCAAATGACCTTTTTTAATTTTGTTTCTGCAATTGCTATAGGCTCAATTCAGTTTCAGATGTAGGTTATGCCATTTTTGAAATTGATGGGAAACTGTCAGTGTTGAAGAAAGCCTTTGACCAACAAAAAAGGATTACAATATGCCAATACCTGAAAAAATATTTCCTCTTTAAACAAGCGTCATTATGGGTGGTAGGATTGTGACAGAAAATCTAACTGAATATAATCTTGATGAAGATTGGCTAATTAAAAAATTAGCTGATTCTGGAATTAGTTCAGTAACTGATGTTTTTTACGCTGAAGTGCAATAGATGGATCACTTTTTATTTGTACAAGAAAAGGTGCTATTGGTAAATAGGTTTTCGAATGGTATAAGTATGTGATAGCTTGCTTTCACGATTTATCGAGGCTTTAGTAGTGTGTATTTATGCATCCTTCTATTATAATAGTATAAAGAAATATAAAGAAGGGAGGGGCACATAAATAGAAATGGAGATAAAAGAGATTATTTCTAAGAAAATTCTTAGTGAAGCAAAAGGATATTTAGATGTTGGGTTCACACATTCTTTGAATCCTTATAGTGGTTGTGCGTTTTCATGCAGGTACTGTTATGTAAGAGAGATGCCTATACAGAAATTTAGGGAAGTTCCATGGGGTGAATGGTTGGACATAAAAATAAATGCAGCAGCAAATTTTAGAAAAGAAATGATTAAACTTCGCAAAAAGGAAGCTCCTGTGAACATTTTTATGTCCTCAGCAACGGACCCTTATCAACCAATAGAACGTAAAACACGGATTACAAGAGAGATATTAGGAGAAATGCTGGAAAATCCACCTGACTTCCTTCAAATCCAAACAAGAAGCCCGCTTATAACAAGAGATATTGATTTGTTAAAACAGTTGAAAGAAAAGTGTAACCTTCTCGTATCAATAACGATTGAGACTGATAGGGAGGATATAAAACAAATATTTTCTCCATATGCACCTGGTACGAAACTAAGATTAAAAGCTTTAAAAGAAGTCCATGATGCCGGTGTATCTACTCAAGCATCAATTTCCCCTGTTTTGCCATTTACTAAAGACTTCCCAAAGGCATTGGAAGGAATCGTTGATCATATTTGGATTGATACTTTAAGTATTGGAGATGGTTCATTTGGGAACCGATCAAGGCGGTTAGGAATGCCGGCTCTATATAAAGAACATGACTTGTCGAAGTGGTATCAAGATGATTTACATGTCAGAGTGAAAAAATACTTCAATAAATATTTTCCGAGTAAAATGATACGAGTCTCTAAAGAAGAAGCTTTTCCAAGATAAAAAAACACCTTGAAGAATGAGCCTTCAAGGTGTTTATTATGTTTTTATGACGTTAATCCATACCTCGATACATGCCAATACCCTTTAAATAGCAGGGGAGCAGTATATGAGAAACCCTTTACGTGTTTTGTTGGATATACAGTTATAAAATACATCAATTAATACTAAAATTCCTCAGAAACAAACTCTAAAAGAGCCCTTACAGCATAAGATTGATATCTCTCTTTCTTCGTAATAAATCCAAGCTCCCACATAGGCGGAGATGTTAATGTAACCATCTTGATCGTAGTATGATCCATCTTTCTATAGATGGACTTTGGTAATAGTGTAATACCTAGCTCCGCTCCAACAAGTTCTGTTATTAAATCCCATTGTGAGCTTTCATAAGCAATGTTTGGCTGAAAGCCTGTCTTTTGACATTCTTTAATAATGAGTTCGTGTAAGGCAAATTCCCGATTAAAAACAATGATCTGTTCATCTTTTAATTGTTGAAGATTGACCTCATCCATTTCTGCAAATCTATGCTTTGAACTTGTATATAGCATAAATTCCTCTTTAATAAACGGAGTAACATGGAATTTTTCAAGATCTGTAGGAAAAACAATAATTCCTACATCAACTTGACCTTCATCTACTAAATGTTCAATTCGTTTTGCCCCTAATTCAATTAATTCTAGGGTAACCTCTGGATAGTGCAGTTTGAATTTTTTCGCTATTGCTGGAAAAAAAAGTGTACCAATTAAAGGTGGTATGCCAATTTTAATTTTCCCTGTTGGCAAATTGATTAGATCATCTAAAAGAATAGAAAGCTCTTCTGTAACTCCTAATATTTTAGTAGCTTGCTTGAAGACAATCTCTCCTGCATCAGTCAACTTTAATGTACGTGTCGAACGTTCAAACAATTCTACTTTGAGCTCTGACTCTAACTTTTTAATTGATTTACTTAAGGTTGGCTGTGAGATATAGGTGTTTACAGCTGCTTTTGTAAAGCTGCCGTAATTTGCTACTTCAGTAAAATACCGTAGATCCTTTAATTCCATACATATCACCCATTATTCTGTTTTAGAATATAAAATATGATTTTTATTCATTTTACTAATAAGTATGGATGTTGTAAATTAATAGGTAAATATATGGTGGAAATTACGAATAAACTGTAAATAGGGAGGAACAGGCTAATGTGAAAATTATATGGTAATAATTGAAAACGCTTCAAAAAACCGATTGGTTAACTTAACGGCTCCTGAATAAACGTCTGCGATGTCCAATTAGGTTCACATATTATAAAAGCAGTGATTATTAGGAGGAGTTCGTAATAATAGATGAACTCATCATGAGAATTGTTCTTCAAGCTGGTCACGAAGATGGATATGTATCGGTGGTGGTCAAGGAATCTCAATAATGATAGAAAACTTTTAAAAAAAGAGGTGCAATAAAATGAAAAAGATATTTACTAGTTTTGAAGAAGCAGTACAAGACATTAAAGACGGTATGACGCTTATGGTTGGAGGATTTGGACTAGTTGGAATACCAGAGAACCTCATTAAAGCTCTATGTGAAAAGAATGTAAAAGATTTAACTATCATTTCAAACAACTGTGGTGTAGATGATTGGGGACTTGGACTATTACTTAAAAATAAACAAATTAAAAAAATGATCTCCTCCTATGTTGGTGAAAATAAAGAGTTTGAAAGACAAGTGCTGAGCGGAGAATTAGAGGTACAGCTAACACCGCAAGGAACTTTAGCAGAAAAGATTCGAGCCGGTGGTGCAGGCATCCCAGCTTTTTATACACCAGCTGGAGTCGGAACACCTATTGCAGAAGGGAAAGAAACAAGGGAATTTAATGGTAAGAAATATTTACTGGAAGAGTCCATTACCGCTGATTTTAGTTTAATTAAAGCGTGGAAGGCAGACAAGATGGGAAATGTCATTTACCGAAAAACAGCTCAAAACTTCAATCCGATGATGGCTGCAGCAGGAAAAATCACGATCGCAGAGGTAGAGGAGATCGTTGAAGTTGGAGAATTGGATCCAGATCAAATTCATACGCCAAGTATTTATGTTCAAGGACTGATCGTTGGTCAACATGAAAAGCGAATCGAACGACTTACTGTTCAAGCATAAGCAAGAGGAGGGGAAAAGATGACAAAAAACGTAAGAATACAAATTGCACAAAGGGCAGAAAAAGAAATTCAAGATGGATTCTACGTAAACTTAGGTATTGGAATGCCTACAATGGTTGCAAACTATATTTCTGAAAACAAGCAGGTTGTTTTACAATCAGAAAATGGTTTATTAGGTATAGGTCCTTATCCAACAAAAGAAGAAGTCGATCCAGATTTAATTAACGCAGGAAAAGAAACAGTCACGGCAATTAAAGGAGCAAGTTTCTTTAGTAATGCGGAATCATTTGCCATGATACGCGGGGGGCATATTGATTTAGCTATCTTAGGAGGTATGGAAGTTTCAGAAAACGGTGATTTAGCAAACTGGATGATACCAGGTAAAATGATTAAAGGGATGGGAGGGGCAATGGATTTAGTTCACGGGGCCAAAAAAATTATTGTCATTATGGAACATGTGAACAAGTCCGGGCAGCCAAAGATCCTCAAAAAATGTTCGTTACCATTAACTGGTCAACATGTTGTTGATCGAATTATAACAGACCGGGCGGTAATAGATGTAACGAAGGATGGATTGAAGTTAATCGAAGTGGCAAATGGCTATAGTGTGCAGGATGTTATTGATTCTACTGAGCCGGAGCTGATTTTACCCGATAAAATAATAAGTAATGCCTATTAACAATACCGAAGTATTTCTCGGCGTAATGGAGCCAAACCAAATTTTATGTGCGATTTGATGTGGGGAATTGAAGTAAAAGAGATAGCGTATGCTATCTCTTTAAAATCAGTTCTCAACTCTACTGAATATTCATTGTTTTTCATCTTCAGCTTTTAATTCCTCTTTAAGTACTTCTTCATCAATATTTTCTTTAAACGCAAACGATAAAAGTAGCGAAACTAATATTCCTCCTCCAATTAAATTTCCTATAGAGGCAGGGATAATATTATAAAAAATTAATTGAAACCAATTGTATTCAAAGCCTTCCAGCACGGTAATGCTAAAATACCCCATATTTGCTACCGCATGCTGGAAATTACCTGCTTCAAAAATAATAACAGGTAGGAAAACTCCTAGAATTTTTCCTACAACATCTCTTGCAGCCGTTGCTAGCACCGCAGCCATACCAATTAACCAGTTAGCTAGGATACCTGAAAAAAGAACTTGAAACCAGCCCCATGTCCCCCTCTCAGTAAACTGCATTTTTTTCTCCATGAATACGAGAAGACCTTCATAAAAATCTTTATCTAATGACCCTGAAAGATTAAGTAAAAAGCCAACAAAAAGAGCTCCTAGAAAATTCCCGATATAACAAACAAGCCAAAACTGTAAAACCTTTTTGCTCATTGAGTACTTACTATATAAAATGTAACTCGGTAGTAAGACATTAATTTCGGTAAAAAGAATAGATCCTGATAACAAAATCATTGCATATCCAATGGCAAAACCAATGCCTGATAAAAGGTTAAAATAACCATCTATTTTGACATTTATAGACAATAAAACCGAAGCTAGGGCACCGAATGAAATAAACGCTCCCGCCATAATTGAAAGAATAAATTGTGCACGTCTTGTTGTTTGCTGCGTTTCTTTTCCTTTTAAAATGAAAGATTCGATAATTTGTTCAGGAAAATAATATTGCCTTTTAGGGTATTGACTATTTTTCACTTTTTCTTCGCTATTATTTTTCATAAAAACCACCATTGTTTTTTCTAGGCTTTTTTCGCATACTTTGTTGTTTTTAATGGAGTTAATGATGAAAATTAGTTCGTTCCATTGCGCTCCAGACACAAGACTCGCCGGAGAGGAAGCCGAGCCTTCTCAGCTTCGCCTGCAGGGTCTCGGCCATTCCTCTTCTCTCGCAGGAGTCTAGTGTCTTCCGCTCCATTTCACTATAGAGTAAAAGTATTTAATAGCAACAATCTTTGCGAAAACGGCCTTTTTCTAAAACAGTTTCCCTAAAGAAAAAAACTTAAACATTAAATAAAACCATTAGCTATTCTCCTAATCTTCTTAATGTTGTTATTTGGAGTGGAAGTACATAAATAATAATAGCGAATAGTTTCAAACTTTATTGAATTAGGGTTTATCTTTCTTATATGAATCTAGCAAAATGTTTAAGAATAAATACCAGAAAATAAATAGATTTAACTTCCTTCTTCTAGTAGAAAGTCGAAAATCAGATGAAAAGCTAACCCAGTTTCAAAAAGTCGTTTTCTCTCTTTTTCAAAAACATAGGTTTATTTATTAAACAAGAAGGTTATAGTTCTATATGTCCGGGAGGACAGACTACCAAAAACTATTATTTTTCTTAGAGGAGGATTTAAAATGGCTAACAAAGATGATGGAAAAATGACAGTAGAAGAAGCAGGTCGTAAAGGTGGAGAGGCTACCTCCAGAAATCACGATAAAGAATTTTATCAAGAGATTGGAAGAAAAGGTGGAGAAGCTACTTCCGAAAATCATGATAAAGAGTTTTATCAAGAGATTGGAAAAAAAGGCGGAGAATCTCGCAGCAAACAACGGGATAATGATTAATCTTTTTTAACTATTCAACCTAAAAAGTTAAGTTTATTAATATCAAAAAAAGAAGTTTGTGCATGTTTTTGTACAAGCTTCTTTTTAAAGATGAAATGGATAATGATTAAAAGCACAAAGTTTCTTTTAAAAAAACTAAAAATGAAAGTTTACTAATTTGGACAATGGGTATCTACTACTAAACACATTTAACAAATGAAAAAGGAGAGATAAAAGATGGAAATACTTTGGGCATTAATTATAGGTGGAATTATCGGGTGGTTAGCAGGATTAATCGCAGGAAGGGATATTCCAGGAGGAGTTATTGGTAATATCATTGCAGGTTTTATTGGAGCATGGCTCGGTTCTCTTATATTGGGGAAATGGGGACCAGAAGCAGGAGGCTTTTATATTATCCCGGCTTTAATAGGAGCTATCATTCTAGTATTTGTCGTTAGTTTAATTATGAAAAATATCCGAAAACATGCTTAAATTGAACATTATCTTTAAGAGGCTGCGTGATGCAGCCTCTTTGTTTAAAGATAAGAGACTTACACTTACTATCAATTCATTTACTCAGCTAAGCTAGTTTTTATGAATGAATAATTAAAGGTTACTAGTTTCAGTGAAAAAATTAAGGGGTAAGAGACTTTCATAGGTAAAATAAAAAGACCCCTTTCTGTAAGACTATTGTTTTTAATAGTTTCTTTGACAAAGAATATTTGGGTTCATTGGAGCGAAGAGGGCGAGACTCATGTGGGAGTATCATAAATCACAAAGCTCGAATCAACCATCCTAATACTTGTTATATAGCAACAAAGTTTGCGTCAACAGCCTATAAATAATAGAAGGTGATGTAATGAAAACAAAAATGAACTTATTATTAACAAAAGAAGATATGGTAAACGAACAAATAGTTCCTAAATGGGTTCTCGAAGAATATCAGACATTTCATAAGACAGTTACAGATCCTACTTTTCCTTGTTATTTTGGGATGAGTGCTGAGAATAAAGGAGAACTTCGGTATTCATACATTACACATGATAATTGGTCACATTTACCTGATACGATTAATAGCTTCATTGAGTTATTTCGTGCACCTAAGCTTATTCGTCATGGGTTATTTCTTTTCGTAGAGCCTGAGCAGACGGAGAAATCAATTTCATATTATCGGGACTATTTTTGGAGAATCCTGCAGTATCTACATAAACATGATAAAAGAGAGTGGCCGAAGGATATTCCGTACGATCCGGATCATCATCTATGGGCATTTTCGTTTGCAAATGAACCTTTTTTTGTATTTGGAAATGCACCTGCCTACAAAAAACGGAAAACAAGAAATTTAGGAAACAGCCTCATTTTAGGCTTTCAGCCACGTCGAATTTTTGAAGGGTTAGAGGGAACATCGAAAGGAGGGATGATGTCTAGAGAGAAAGTGAGGGAGCGTGTGGAAAAATGGGATCAGTTACCGAAGCATCCAAACATAAGCCATTATGGTGATCCTGAGCATCGAGAATGGAAACAGTACTTTATTGGAGATGATGCTAAACCAATTAAAGGTAAATGTCCATTTCATTAACGTATTTAAACACTAATTAGAGGGCGCCTTTCTTCATTAGGAGGCGTTTTTGTTTTTATAGCCAAATTATTTAATGAATAATAACAATCCTTTAATATAATCTTATTTCAGTAACTTCAAAGACAAAAAGAGCGTTAATCCTACTTGAATCAACACCCTAATGCGCAGTTAATTTTTCTAACATCTTACATATTTGCGCTTGAAACCAAGCCTCCCTTTATCAAGTTCTTTTTGAATACTTTCGTAAGCGTTTAGGAGACTACTTTTTTTCTTATCTCGTTTGACCTCTACAGTACCAACTTCCTTTGCGGTCTTGATTGCCTTTTCATGAAGTGGAACATACGAAAGCCCTACGGTATATAGAAAATTATTCATTGCGGACTTCGTGCGTACTGGGGAAGCATGTATCGTACTTTTTACAATATCAAGCATATTGGAGATCTTGCTTTCGGAGAACTCAATGTCTTGGCGATTCCCTAAAAGCCAACAGTAGCAACTCCAGCCTGCTGACATCCTTAGCTCGATACCACTTGTAATCCATTTATCAGCAACGACTTGTGCAATTTCCGACTCTGACAAAGTTACTGCCACCACATAATCGGACAGCATATAAAAATATGCTTTATCCAACCAACGATCATAATCCAATTCAGTCATTGCTTTTGGGTCTGCAATAATGCCTGCAAAATACATTGCATCATAGTTACCTGTTGCATAAAGCTCTTCAGCTAACCCTTGATTTATTTTTATTTTTTTTGCGATCGGTTTCATAGCACCTGTAGCCACACCAAAAAGCGGTTCGTGAGCACCATTGGATATGTAGATTTTTTTCGTTCGTTCCTTACCTAGGGACTCAAGCTCCTGCATAACTGTTTCGAAATCCATAATGTTTTCCTTCCTTCCTTAGTAATATATATGTAATCTCAACAACCAACTAGTTAATATTCTTTATTAAGTCTTCCAAACTTCTCTATTGTATCGTTTTAAAGCATTCTGCAAACATTAGTTTAATAATTTCTACAATAATAGTGTTAATCCTTCTGGGAACAAACAACCCAAAATATTTAATATAAAGGCTGTTTTCATAAACTTTGTTGATTTTTAATTAGTATTGGGTAAGTTGATTGCAGCTACAGGATGCTTGCTTTCCGTGGGTAAGAATATTGAGAATCCTATATTCCGGATTTTTCAAAGAGCCAATATAAATAAAAGTAGTAACATATAAAAATATAAATAGGGAGATAACCGATTAAAAGGAATATAATTGCACCAAAAGTCCCGTTATTAAATAACTGGATAAAAGCAGTTGATAAATCGTAATCATTACGTTATGATATAAATCGTAATTGTTACGAATATAAGGGGGCTTTTTTTATGATTAATAGAATAAAAGATAAAACAGTAAGTGAATGTATATCTACATATATAAAACAATTTTCAAGAAAGTTAGGATTATTATTTTTGTGTCTTTTTTCTTTGAGCGGATGTATGAATAAATCAGAAGAAGAGGGAAAAAAGCATCTTCATTTTTTATATAATTTCTCTACAAATTCACTAGATCCGCATGTGGATTCGAGCTATGTTCCTTTGAGAGCGGGCATAACGGAGACACTTATAAAGCTGGACGAAGAAAATTTAAGTATTGAACCATGGTTAGCAGAAAGTTGGGAAGGGGAAGATGGGCAAAATTGGGTTATTACACTGCGTGATGATGTGAAATTCCAAAATGGAAAATTAATGGATGCGGAAGCTGTGAAGATGTCCTTAGAGCGGGCACTTAAAGAAAGTGTAGCTATTCAAAATGCATTAAAGATTGAACAAATCGAAGCTGATGGTAATATCCTGCGAATTAAAACAACTGAACCTTTCCCAGAATTTATCTCAGAGCTTGTGAATCCTAATGTAGCAATTATCGATGTCTCAGAAAAGGATATTATTAATAATCCGATTGGAACAGGTCCGTTTAAGCTCAAGTCATTCGTTCCCGGTAGTAAACTAGAACTTGAACGCTATGATGAGTATTGGGATGGGGCTTCAAAACTTGAAAGCGTGACATTCTCATTCAATGAGGATGCCAACGCTCGTACTCTTGCATTAAAGTCTGGACAAGTGGATGTTGTGTACCGTCCAGAGGTTGAAAGTTTAGAAATCCTGAAAGAGGATGATGCAATAGAGGTTGAGTCAACATCAACATTTCGTGTCCATCAGATGACTATGAATATGCAAAGAGAGAGTATGAAAGATGTTAATCTGCGACTGGCTATAGACGCAGTGATTAATAAACAGGAGATTGTAGATAAAATCCTGCTTGGTCATGGGGAAGTTGCAGCAGGACCGTTCTTGCCTTCACTTCCATTTGCGCCAACATATGAGACTCAACCATCAGGTGAAGATGTAGCGATAGAGTATTTGGAGAAAGCCGGCTATTCATTGAAAGATGGAAAAATGCAAAAGGATGGAGAGCAACTTACACTTACTCTTTTAACATATCCAGCAAGAGCAGACCTGCCTTTGATCGCACAAGTTTTTCAATCAGATGCGAAACAAATAGGTATTAACGTTGAAATTAAACAAATTGAAACACCAGAAGAATATATGGCATCTAACCGTGATTGGGATTTAGCTACTTATAGTAATTTGACTGCTCCACGTGGGGATGCAGGCTATTATTTGAATGCAACATACCATCCAAAAGGAGCATTGAACTTTAGTCAAGCAAATGAACCCGAATTAACGGCTATTATTGATAAGCTTAATCAGACAGTTAATCAAGAGGACCGCGCTATACTAGCGGAGCAGGCAGCAGATTATGTACATGAACATATGATAAATTCCTTTGTATTGCATCCTTCCACCATTGTTGCGTATAACAAAGATAAAGTAGTCAATTGGGTGACAACAAAGAGTGAGTACTACATGATAACGAACGAACTGGATGTGAAATAATGGTTCGAATAATTGTCCGTAAGTTTCTTGAAGTATTCTTATTTATGTTGTTTATTACCTTTGTAAGTTTTATCTTCATTAGGCTTGCACCAGGGGATCCGGTATTAACCATTTTAAATGCAGATGAGCTTTCTGTTAGTCAAGAACAGGTAGAAGCATTGAGAACAGAGATGGGCTTTGATAAGCCAGTAATTGTTCAGTATGGGCATTGGCTTTTACATTTCATTCAAGTTGATTTTGGAAAGTCCTTTGTTACTGGTCAAGAGGTGATGAGTATGATTTTAACAGCTCTCCCCGCAACAGTGGAATTAGCTGCTGGTGCTATATGTGTCATGCTATTTGTGGCTATACCACTGGGCTCATTATCAGCTCTTTATCGTGATAGTTGGATTGATAAGATAAGTAGATTACTATCGATAATTGGAGCAGCTATACCAAGCTTTTGGCTAGGACTTATTTTCATTGATTTATTTGGAGTTAGACTAAGTTGGTTTCCGATAATGGGAAGAGATGGGTTTTTATCATTAGTTTTACCTTCCATTACACTAGGGTTAGCGATCTCGAGTGTTTATGTTCGTCTCTTACGTTCCAGTTTACTTGATTCACTTAGCCAAGAGTTTATAAGAGCGGCACGTGCACGTGGTCTATCGGAAGGGCGAATTTTTCTATTTCATGCATTTAGACATAGCATCTCTCCTGTTATTACTGTCTTTGGTGTTAGTTTAGGAAGTTTAATAGGTGGAGTTGTTGTCATAGAGGTTCTTTTTGCTTATCCAGGTGTAGGAAAACTAATCGTTGATGCCATCCGTCAAAGAGACTACCCCTTAATACAGGGGTATATCCTTATCATGGCGATTATTGTGTTTATTGTAAATACATGTGTTGATCTCTCATACCGCTATTTAAATCCTGAAATGAAGATGAAAGAAATGGAGAGCAAATGATGAAAGAAACCTTTCAGTATTTACTTAATTCAAAAAAGTATAGATGGCAAGTTATACTGCTCTTACTATTTATCTTAATTGTTGTACTAGCAAGTTTATATACTTTTATTTATTTAAAATATGATCCGAATTTTACAGATCTAAATCGAAGGCTTGAGGGCATGAGCTTGGAGCATCCGCTTGGGACAGATCATCTTGGTCGTGATATTCTGACGAGGCTTCTACTTGGGGGTAAACAGACGATTGGATTCAGCTTAATGGCATTGGTTATTACCCTTCTTATTGGGATCCCGGTTGGGCTTATTTCAGGTTATAAACGTGGATTTATTGATCGGATATTTATGAGGATTGCTGATGGTTTTTTAGCTTTTCCAGATACAATTGTTGCTATTGTCTTGAGTGGTTTGCTTGGTCCGGGTATCGGAAATCTTGTGCTAGCCATTGTAATGGTTAAATGGGTGAATTATGCCCGCCTTGTTCGAAGTACGGTTTTATCTGAATCTCAAAAAGACTATATAATGGTTGCACGTACAAATGGTTTATCTTCCGCGAAAATTATGTGGAAGCACTTGGTCCCACATATTTTGGGAAATGTCCTTGTGATGGCAAGTCTTGACCTAGGGAAAATTATTTTGCTTATCTCTTCTCTATCGTATATTGGACTAGGAGCACAGCCTCCAGTTCCAGAGTGGGGAGCTATGCTAAATGATTCAAGACCACATTTTCAGGTCTATCCGGAATTGATGATCTATCCGGGGTTAGCGATTGTTATCGTTGTGCTAGTGACAAACTTAATCGGAGATTATTTACGTGATCACTTTGATGTGAAAAAAGAGGTGTAGAAATGGTTTTGTCCATTGATCAAATGTCTGTTTGTTGTGGAGAGAAAAAAATAATTGATCGTGTATCTTTAACCATTCAAAAAGGTGAATGGTATGCATTAGTTGGTCAAAGCGGTAGTGGAAAAAGTGTGCTCTCTCAAGCTATTGGACAAATGTTGCCATCTAATTTTAATATACAAGGAGTCATTAGTTTTAAAGAGAGGAACATGTTAATGTTATCTCCTAAACAATTGAGAGAAATACGTGGTAAAAGATTGTCATATATTTTTCAGGATTATCAGGGCTCTTTTACTCCTTTTCGTACTATTGGACAGCATTTTCAAGAATATCAAAAGGTACATGGGGTGCCTGATAAAAAAACACGTAAGATGAAAGCAATTGAAGCCTTAGAATCTGTTGGTTTAAATGAATCCTTCTATAGCCGGTACGCCTTTCAATTAAGTGGAGGACAGCTTCAGCGTGTTTCAATTGCATTAGCTTTAATGCTTTCACCTGATCTAGTCATTGCAGATGAAATAACAACTGCACTTGATAGTGTCTCAGCCCACAAAATTTTAGAACTTCTTGCAAAACAGCAAAAAGAGACGGGTTGTGCAATTCTATTTATTACGCATGATTGGCGACATGTTAGACGCTATGCAAACCGCTTAGCTATTATGAAGGATGGAGTGATTGTTGAATCTGGTGGTAAACATCGTATACTTGATCACCCGCAGCACGAATATACAAAACAGTTGATAAAATCAGGACCTATCTTAGGAAAAGGTCTTCCTTCAGGATTAGAAGGGGAGGTTAAACATGAGTCTACTTTCTGTTAGACAGCTTACAAAATTATATAATGAGAAAAAGGTAATTGATAATTTATCATTTGATCTGCATAAGGGAGAATGCTTAGGACTTGTAGGAGAAAGTGGATGTGGAAAAAGTACACTTGCTCGTTGCTTGCTTAGATTGGAAAATACCGAAAGTGGTTCTATCTTCTTTAAGAATCAGGCAATCGAGAATCTTTCACATCGGCAGCTATTACCTATCCGCAAAGACATGCAAATCGTCTTTCAAAATCCTTCTGCAGCATTGAATCCTAAGCTGAAAATAAAAGATTCTCTAATGGATCCTTATATGGAATTTAGAAATGATAAAAGTCTAAGGCATTTTTCTTATACTTCTAAAGAAAAATACGTCAATCAGTTATTAGATGCTGTGGGATTACCAGCTAACTTAGCAAGTCGTTATCCTCACGAATT
>JAPSLU010000059.1 GCA_031180405.1 Bacillus sp. (in: firmicutes)
GTGCTTTTACCATAATATCACTCACAAAAAACATCTTTATATACCTATTCCTTTCCTAACTTGAATTTTTGATAGTAATAACATATCATGTTCACATGCATTACAAAAACGAATGTTTCTCATGAAAGACATGACAAAAACAGATGAGAAAGGGAAAGAGTATGAATATCCAAAAATATATGGCATTCGTCAAAGTGGTAGAAATGGGGAGTTTCACTAAAGCTGCTCAAAGCTTGGACTATACACAGTCTGGGATCAGCCGTATGATTAACGATTTAGAAACGGAATGGGGAGTTTCCCTTTTTGAAAGAGGTCGTGCCGGTATCAGTTTAACCTCGGATGGCTTAAAGTTACTGCCCCAATTAAAGCGAATCTGTAATGAGCATGAAATCTTAATGACTCAGATCGAAGGATTACACGACATGCAGACTGGGATGATTCGTATTGGGACATTTTCTAGCGTAGCAACCCATTGGCTTCCTAACATTATTAGAATGTTTAAGAAGGATTACCCAAAAATAGATTTTGAACTTCTGCTTGGTGATTATACTGAAATTGAAAGTTGGGTCCTAAATGGACGTGTTGACTTCGGATTTGTGCGGTTACCGTCAAAAGCAGAACTTGAAACGACCTTTTTGGAGCAAGACCGTTTACTGGTAGTGATACCGGAAAATCATCCGCTTGCTAATTGCGAAAAGTTTCCAATCAACGACTTACTAAACAGTCCGTTTATGCTACTGGAAAAGGGAGCAAAAGCAGAGATTTCTGAAATTTTTGAGCAGCGCCATATTTCACCACAAGTTAATTTTACAACTTGGGACGACTATGCAATTATGTCTATGGTGGAAAACGGGCTGGGAATCAGTATATTACCAGAATTGATTTTACAGCGTATTCCTCACAAAATTATAGCGAAAGAGCTTGAAGTTCCTGCTTTTAGAAATATTGGGATTGCTTTTAGAGAGCAAAAATCACTTTCCCTTGCGTCCAAGAAATTTTTAGAATATTTATCATATAGAAACAAGGAGTGAAAAAGTGTGGTGAAACACATTTAATCCATATCGTTTTGCCCTATCAATTTCTCCTTGGAACAAATCTTTTAAGCCACCTATTTTAATAAACCTATATTTCACAGTAGGTTCCCTCAAATGACTTATTCCTCCTAAATATACTTAACTAACTCTAGTTGATGTAGGCTATTTAGTACGCAAAGTCCTTGAGGTACAACATAACAATATCTTGAAACCAAAATCAATACATTAACATACAATTAAATTATTAAAAACAAATGAGGGATAATGTTATGATTGTTACCTTATTATTGCCCACTATAGAACCTTACGGATGCCCCGTGACTTTTTTCGATCCTTATGCAGACTATTTAAGAAAAAGGGATTTCTTTAAGTGGGTAGCATCAGTTGACAAAAAAACAAGACCTTATCAAAATGTAGAATTACTAATTAGTGAAGAAATCGAAATACAACAAGGCACTCATATAGAAGGAGAACAACAATCCCAAACTAGTTTTGTACCGAGTGGTACCTAATTTCAAACTTTTTTGACGAATATCTTGATCTTTTCCAGTATCATTTCAGATGCTGGTTTTTTACCTTTTTAAGCGAACTCACACATGACTTTTCAGTTCCGGAAGCACTTAATGAAATTCAATTTCCGCCTTATTTCATTTACATATCTATTAAGGAAGGCAATCAATTAATTAAGATGCGGTCATTCCAATTAACATAAAACCAAAATATAATAAGCAAGATAGTTTTAAAATGTGTGACTTAGCCAACTATTAAAGATTCACTTCCTTAATTTAACGAAAAAACGCCTCAGACCTCTAACAACAAGGGTTTGAGACGTTTTTTATAATTCAGGGGGCTGGCACAGCGTCAGACCCAATTTGCTAGAATCTCACTTTCAACTATCTATTCCTACTTTCTTTACTCCTTTAAAATAAAACCAGCTCTATTCATATCTTTAAGCACATCCTCCACCTCTTCTGGAGAATGGCCGATTACTAGACCAATCATCTTTGTGACCTGTTTCTCATCTGGAAAATATCTAGGGTCTAATACGCTTAATGGAATGAATTGATCCTTATCTATGAATTTTTCGGCCATAGGAATGACACTGTCAAAGTTTTTGTTCCAATCGAAATTACAAAGTCGCACAAAATTTTTGCCAAACCTATTGTGGATATCGTTATATAGCAAGAGGCCACATGTCGATGCGTTAAAACGGACGTTTAGATCAATAAAATAATAACTTCCATTATATAAAAGAACATCAAAGCCAGCTACACCGACGTATCCTTTTTCAGCTATATTTTTCATGACTTTATATCCCGTCTTAACAATATCTGCAATGTCGTCCTCATAGTCAGTTGAAATCCAGCTACCGCAGAAGTTACCATCCTGAGTAACGAGTTGTTCTGATTTTCCAATAAACTCAATTTCTCCCTTTTCGTTTGCCATATAATGAATTGAAATGTTTTGCTCGTAAGGGATATGCTCCTCGACAATAATGGATGAGAGGTCACCAAAGCTTTCATTAATTTCTTCCAGCTGCTTTTCCTCTTTTATAAGCAACACTCCATACCCACCAGAAGTCGGACGACCATCACCTGTTTTTAAGACAAATGGTAGCTGTGGTTTTTCTTGTAAAATTTGCTCCAGGCTCATCATTCTTCGCTTCGGGATATGTTCAGAGGGAACAAGCTCAGGGATATTTCTCTTATCACACAGATACGCTAAAACTCTAGGATCAACTTTATACAGCCCAGTCGAAACCTTATCTTCTGGATGTGGATATTGAAAAATCACCTTTTTACTTTGTCTGGATAGAAGCCTAAGAAGGTCAAGATATTCTTCTTCATTTCGATACGTATAAAGCTCTCGCGACAATTGAAGCCCTGCTTTTTCAAGCAATCTTAATGCTGCTTTTGTCGCACATGCTGCATGACAGACAACCGGTGTGTTCCCAACCACACCTAATTCTCTCCCTGTTAAAGCAGTTAAGCTTAATAAATCTCCTGAATAATGCTGATAATCTTCAGCATATAATTTTGGGTTATAGATGATATCTTCTCCATAAATGTCTTGAATCGAATAAGCTGGACGAAAAGTCATTTGATAATCTTGCGTAAATGTTAACTTTTTTGCTGCTTCTCCCATATAAAACCCTCCTGTATTCTTGTTTTAGTAGAATAGCATTTTTGTTTTATTACTTAGCATTCAAAACTTTCATTTTCAGCATTTTAGTATTCTTTTATTACTTTTTTATTCACGGAAAGGTCAAGCCTTAAACCTGTTTTTTTATTTTTCCGTATAAATTGGTCTATTGAACTAGTTAGTAAATCAACCTTCTTTCAAGTTAAAAAATAGTATTTTTAAAAAACAATAAAAAATTAGCCTTTTTTTCTAAAAGGTTGTTGTTTTAATTGTTCTATGGATAAAACTGATTAGGTTTTGGTCGAAGGTGGAAATTGTTTAGCCTCGGGGGCTAGGCAGTGGTACAAGACATGGGAGCAGCGGGAAAGGTGAGTACTGCAGGCTCTTCACGCTGCAGGAGGATCACCCGCCTGTCCCACGGAAAGCAAGCATCCTTGAGCGCAAATGTATCAATCTAATACAAGTTAAAAGCAACAAAGTCTACGATAACTGCCAAAAATTAAAATAGGGACCGACTAAAGCAGCGTCTCATACTTCCTTTTACAAACAACTCTTTTTTAAGCAGATAAACTATTCACTTAACTTTTCAATCGTTTTTGCAAGTAATGCTGTAAGTTGTGGGAAAGTCTTTAAGTCTGTATATTCGTCTTTTTCACTATGTGAAAATTCCCCCATCGGACCCATTCCGTCAACAGTTGGGATACCTTCACTTGCTGTAAAGGAAGCATCAGATCCGCCACCTGAGCTTACCTCACGGATTTTTATACCAAGGTCAGCAGCTACTTCTTGAATAACATTTATTAGCTGTTCTGTCTCGTTTGTTTTCTGCATTGGTGGTCGACTAATTTCACCCTTTAATTTGGTACTTGTTCCTGAAACATGCTCCTCCTGGGAAATTTCGGTTATTTTTTTAACAATCTCTGCCGCCTGTTGTTCATCCTTATAACGTACATCGATTTCAGCTTTTGCAGCTGAAGGGATCGTGTTTGTTGAGGTCCCACCATGAACATATCCTACGTTCACCGAAATTCCTTCTTCATAATCGTTTAACTCCTGAAGCTTTAGGATCTTATAAGAGATTTCCTCAATCGCACTTCTTCCCCGTTCGGGCTCTACTCCGGCATGAGCACTCTTCCCCTTCACAACAAGCGTGAAGTGGCCAACTCCTTTTCGTTCAGTAACTATCCCTCCATCTGGGCGGGAACATTCTACTACTATTGAATATTGTTTGTTTTCGGCAACTTGTTTAATCAATGACTTTGAGGCAAGTGATCCAATTTCTTCGTCACTGTTAAAAATAATATGCACATTTTTATAAGCATCAGATCCCGCTTCCTTTAACGCCTTTAATGCATACAAAACCTGAACATGACTCGCTTTTTCATCATTAACACCAGGACCAAAGGCTTTATCTCCAATTACGTTAAACGGGCGTTTTTTTGCCTCTCCCTTCGGAAAAACCGTATCCATATGGGCAATGATCATAATTTTTGGATCACTATTACTTGGAGCTTTTATTTCTAAATGGTTACCTAGTTTTTGTTCGGGATGGACCTTAACCTCCATACCAATTTCCTCAAACTTCTCTTTTAAAATTTCCCCTACAGCATCTACACCTTCTTTATTGTATGTTCCGCTGTCTGTATTCACGAGTAACTCCAAAAGCTCTATGATTTCATGCTTTTTCGATTCCAAATACGTTTCGATCATTTTCCTCTCCTTATTTTTACTAGTTTTATGAATTCATTACCCATCGCTTTCAACAAAGTAAACATCATTCTATTGGAATCTTGAAAGAATATTGTTAGCACCTGGCAATAAGACTAAGTAGATTTGGAATAAAAGGCGTTCTTTAATTTTCCAATTGGCTAGGGTGCTGGCAGTTTCTAAACCGCGACGTCCTGTGCTTCAGAGCTAGATGTCGTGAGCGGATCCCCCCAAACAACAAAGAAAGGAATAATAGACAGCATGTGAGGTCTATTATTCCTTCATTGTTTAGAACGCTATTTATCTTTTCTCGGATTGTTACGAGTATCCGTCGGGTTTAAATTTTTCATATTTCTTTCCTGAAATAAATTTGTATTGCTCGTCTGTTCTTGACGTTCCTTCCATTCTTTTGGATCTGGGCTTTGAAAGGTTGTTTGTTCCATTTTATTGCTTAATTTGTTTAAAGTTCGACCAGCCGCTTCTCTACCACCCAATCCAAAAGCCAAACCAAATGCAAGGGTGAACCCACCCAGGATTAAAATAAACGCAGCATTTACAATCGTACTTGCTACTCCTAATTGATTAAGTGCCATAAAGAAAGCTAGTGTAATAATGGTATATTTGGCGATATTTCCAAGTAGTTTACCTTCTGTTTTTTCTCTAACCATGCTTTTAACAACACGGTTGACAAGATCACCCGCATAAAATCCAATTCCAATGATAAGAATAGCTGTTAACACCATTGGGATATATGCTAATACTACCGTTAAGATAGAGACTAAGCTTTCAAGATTAATAAGCTGTAAGGCTTCGATAATAAATAATAGAACGACTACAATCTGCGCAACAAGACCGACTAGCTCAGAAATGGTTAACGTTTGAGCGCTCTTTTGTAGTGACCCTAGTCCAATTTTAGAGAGAATGCTGTTAAAACCAACTCCTTCTAACATTGAAGTGATGGCAGTTTTGACCCATTTTCCGACCCATAAACCTGCGGCAACAAGAAGAATCGCTACAATAATGTTTGGTATCATGTCCATGATTCGACCGAGCATTCCTACCGCCGGCTCTGAAATACCATTAATATCCAATGTTTCAAGAGCTGAGATGACAACAGGGATTAAAATAAAAACAAAAACAATTGTCCCGATCAGCTGAGAAAGTGAATGTTTATCAAGTGCCTTCTCAGCCCCTAATTTAGCTGCAAGACGATCTGTTCCAATACTTCGCAGGAAGTTTACGAGAATTTCCTTTACGATCTTCGCTACTAACCATCCAATAAATAGAATAACCGCAGCACCAATAAGATGAGGAATAAAGGAAAAGAAACCATTCAACATACCTTCAAGCGGACCTGATATAGCCTCAATTCCTAGAGCTGAAAGAACAGCTGGCAAGAAAAGAAGCAGCGTTAAATAAAAAACTGCTCTAGAAGCAGAGATTACGGCATTATTAGCTTGAATTCTGTCTCCTGTTAGCTTCCATTGTGACAAAAACCCTTGAAAGCGTGGACTTCCTCCTGCCTTTTTAATTAGAATCGACAATCCTGATGCAATCAACCAAGCAACAACAGCGATGAGAGCCGCCTTTAATAGATTTGGTATTGCAGCAACAATGACACCAAGTGCTTGTGAGATTGGCTGTGCTACATATGGCAGGCTTAGCATATTTAAAAACACAACAAATGCAACAGCCATTATGATCCAAAAAACAATCTTACTAATAATACTTTCAGTAGAATAATGAAAAGACTTTGATGTATCTCGACCTCTATCAGAATTTGGTCTCATCCACCTTGCCATTTTGTTATCAAAATCTGTACGATGCAAGACAGCTTTTACTGCCTTTGCAATAAGTGATGCAACAATCCAGCCTATCAAAAGGACAAGAAGTGCAAGTAATAAATCTGGTAATCTCCCTAAATAAGCCATCCAGGAATCTGTTACTCCGTTATAATCCATCATTTATTGCCTCCTTTAAAAACTCTTTGCTTAAGCATTGTGATTGATTCATAGGTTACATTCCCAATGAACAACACAGTTAAACAGAAAATGTTTTTTGTTTAGGTAACTTTCTGAAAGATTGTAGATTTTTAATAGGTTCATTGAACAAGCTCGAGAACTATTTAGGTGGTTGGAGCGAAAAGTGCGAGACTCCTGTGGGAGTAGCGGGATAGGTGAAATCCCACAAAATCTAGCACCGAGGAAGCTCACCGCCTGCCCCACGGAAAGCGAGCAACCTGTAGCGGAAACCAACAACACCTACACTTCTTATAAAGCAACAAAGTTTGCAAAAATAATCTTTATACTACATCAATTGGGAACGTGTTTACAAAAATAGAAGAAGGGTATGCAAGAAAATGTAAGAGTATAAATCATGAAGGAGGAATAAACATGAATATTACCGAAGTCATGACAACCGATATTGAAAGTTGTTCACTTAAAAGTTCTTGCAGTGATGTAGCCTTGAAAATGAAAGAGCTTGAAGTAGGCTCCATTCCAATCTGTGAAGATGAAAGATTAATAGGGATCGTGACCGATCGTGATATTGTCATAAAAGGAATAGCAAACAATCTTTCAGGTGAGACATCCATTTCAAAACTAATGACTGAAGATGTCATAAAAGGAACGCCGGATATGTCAGTTGAGCAAGCCGCAGAGATTATGTCACAATATCAAATTCGCCGACTTCCTATTGTCGAGGGTGATAGATTAGTAGGAATGGTCTCGCTTGGTGATTTAGCTGTCCATAATGATTCAACAAAAAAAGCCGGAAGAGCCCTTGAGGGTATTTCCGTACCTGCCGAACCTAATCATTAATATTGGCTATTTTCGTAAACTTTGTTGTTGTTAATATCTTGAATGAAACAGCACTATATAAAGTCTAGTGGCATCTTTTCTTCTCGTCTCGCGCCTTTTATACGGTAAAAACACTGTTTTTAACATATTATTAGGTCGAATAGCAACAATCTTTCACAAAAGAGCCTTAATTATTGAATAACTCAAAAATGATAAGAGGAGTGATATAAATGCCATTAATGGAAATTAGCATCATTCCGATTGGAACCGATTCTACCAGCTTCAGCTCAGAGGTCATCAACGTTGTCCGTAAAATTGAGGAAAGAGGTTTAACTTATAAGTTGACCCCCATTGCAACCGTCATCGAAGGAGAGATTGATCAACTATGGGAGATTGCCGAACTCATGCATCAAGAAGCATTATCAGCAGGCCCAGATCGAATCGTCACCAATCTAAGCATCGACCATCGGACAGATAAACAAATGAATATGAAGCGACAGGTAGACACGATCGAGAAGGAATTAGAATAGAAAAATATGTGAAAAGCGCAAGGCGCTAAGCATAAGAAGTAGGGAATATTGTAGTCTATACCTAATTCTTACTTGACTAGACCCAAGAGCCGATGGTGCCTGGAACTATAACCAAATTAAAACAGAATCAAGAACAAAGTGAACACCCTCATTTTTCACAAATATGAAGGTGTTCACTTTGAATCGAAAGACGACCTTCCCTTAGTGATTACTCCTCCTGTTGTTAAGTCTTTTTAATAAAGCCTTGGCAGATTTAATCGTATTTTGGGTAGTTACCTTTCAATCTCTTTTTTTCTTTCTGATTACGTTATTTCAATATATTGTGGACCATCCTTTTCGTCGATTTCTGATTCAGGGTTGCCCATTTTCTACCTTCGTGTTGATTTGCACAACCCTAATGACAAATAAAATCTGAATGGTATTTAAATCTACTGCATTTTCAACCACGTAGGAGTAATCTTCATAACCTGCCTCCCCTTTTGATACTGTTAGCCACGCTTTTCATCTTATTCCTGAATTTTGACGAAATAAATCATTGAATCGTTCAATCCCTTGTCTGAATTCTAATATTCACAAAAATATCTGTCATGTACTTCTTATTGCAAATTCCCATCGAATATCCATTGTATGCTTCAATGGCCCAACCAATAATTCGTGAAGATATGAGATAAGCCCTTCCTATGAAAAAGCACTCGTTTTTTAAAATTGAATGCTCTCTCTTTAAACTAGTTGATTGCTCTGATACGTTCTTTGCTTGTAGGTTTATCCAATCTCCTTATGACTTCAATGGTTAATCGTACAAGCCAGAAGGAAAAAGTAAGTGATATAAAAGAAAAATACCACTTCCAACCATTATGATATTTTATTAACTTTGTGTTTTTTTCAAACCAAATTTCTCCCAATGTTATTGGTATACTCAAAATAAAAACCCTGCTTATTGCTTGTTTAACATTTGACTTAGAAGTTATTCGATTATAAATCACGCATGCAATCGGAAATAATAACATGTTAAAGGCAATATTCGTATTAAATATTTTCGGAAACACCCTTATGGGATATGTAACTTTTTTATTAGCAACTACAAATGAGTCTACTAATTGCGAATAATAAGCTTTTATAAAAAATGTTAATAGCCAGTCCTTTAGATGGTACTTTTTAAACAAAATTGGTAAACTCGCTAACGATAAGTAACAGATGACCTTTAAGATTTTGATATCACGCAAAAGCACACACTCCTTTCTAATACAGTGTGTTTTTTTCTACTTCACATTCATGGACATTACCCCTAAAATATTGCACTTAGAGAGCTTTGATGCTTTTATTACATGCATTCATAAAGGTTGTCACAATAAGAATCTAATGATAATCTTAATGTAACATAGTATTATTTTCCTATGTGAAAGTGAGGAATAACTATGATACATGCAGAAGAATTCACTTTGTTCGCCCGTGAACTTGAACGCCTACTCAAAGAACTAGAGAAATGCAATGATCAAATTGTAAGAAACAGTATTCAACAAGATATCTTACTGCTCCGAAACGTCATTATACTGTATTCCGAATCTTAATGTTCTTTTTTTGTAAAATGATGACTAATGTGGTTAAAAAGAAGCTATCCTATTGGTTATTAGTTAAGCGTCATGAAGAACTCTGGCTGGGCTTAATTAATCCTTTACCAAGTCCTTTCGATTAGCTGCGAGCGGCGGTTGTTCTAACCATTCGTTCGCAATCATAATATTTGCACCGTCCTCTGAATACTTCAAAATTTCCGCATTTAATCGCGAATAATCCACAACTAAATCTGTTCTTTGGCTTTCTGCAATCGCAACTCCATAATTGGCAATACCAGTATAGATCATTAAATTAAAATGGAACATCATTAATTTGTCCGAAAAAGGAGCCTCTCTTGATTCAGATACATCCTGTTCAGTTGACATCGGGATAGGCAAGGAGCTCAGTTCTAAGTACCTAGCAAGGACTTTCGCATGCTTTAATGAAATTTCCTTGCCTCTTAAGAAGTACTGACGGACTTTATTCGATTTTGCAACTTGGCTAAAAGCAGTTGCTAAGCTGGACCCGAGGTAATTTGATAGTATATTTGTATATAAATGAGTGACCTCTGTTCCTGTTAGAACTTCCCTTCTCCCGAGTCCTTCTAAAATAAATGATTGTTTATGTACAAATTCAACTTTTTGCGGATATGGAATATAAGGTGGTCGTACAGCCACTCCTTTTTCTAATAAAAGACGGGTTGATTCTTCATCTAATTTAATCGTATTTGCTAGGCAATTTGTAGACAAAAATGAACGGATGTCTTGGCGAAACGAATGCTGTAGCATTCTGCCATATGTGACCAATCCACCTTTTGTCATATTTTTTAAATAGTCTAAATAAAAAGTATCTGAAAACAGACGTTTTGCTTCTAAATTCACATCCGATTTTGTAAAGCCTTCCGGAATTTTTATTTTCTCCACTGTAAACAGTTTGTCAATGAACTCAATATGTTCTATAGAAACCTTTAATGCTCGTTCGATCAGAGATTTAATTTCGTTATCTTCAATGTGTTTAAGAAAATACTGCAATATACAAATAGACATACTATCTGATAGGTAAGTAGTCCACATATAAGACAATTCAGCTGCCGTTAATTTAATCTTTTCATGATGACTATTCATAGATTCATCCTCCTTTTTTCGCATGTAAGTAATGTTAATATCCCCAAGAAAGGATAGAAATATGAATTTAGAGTTTCCATTAATAATTAGGCACTTACTCGGCAGACACACTGACGGTCAAAAATCTATTTGATAATGTCCAAGACTTACCTGACTTTAAATAAATGCCTTGAATTTATCTAGGTGAATCTCAACAAATGCAAAAGAAGTTGCCGTTAAGCAACTTCTCTCCTCCTTATTTAGTTAACTCCACTACTTCTTTCGCTGCATCATTCAATTGCTTAATCATCTCCTGAAGCATTTCCTCTGTAAACGCACCGTTACTGAAATTAGATAACGCTCGTAATGGCATATATTTCATCATCGCTTCCATCATCTCAGAAAATTCGTCCTCTTCTTCAGCAGCTTGAGCAAATGGGCTACCTTCTTGAGCTTTCATTAAAAGCTCCTTCGCAAGTGGAGCTACTTTCTCGTTTGCAAATAAGTCTCCAACTGTTGTATTGCGGTGAACAACAAATGGAAGCTCTGTCGTCGACTTTACAACAACTTTTTCCGATAAGACAATTTCTCTTGAGCTTTTTCCAACCAATAGTTCAAATTCTCCGCTTTCAACATGCCAATCTGCTAAATCCGTATTATAATAAGCAAATGAACGCTTATCTAATGTAAATGTAACTGTTTTTTCCTCACCAGGTTGTAATTCTACCTTTTCAAATCCTTTTAATTCCTTTTCAGGTCGACTTATGCTACTATCAGAATCTTTAACGTAAAGCTGAACAACTTCTTTACCTGCAATCGCTCCTGTATTCTTCACGTTTACTGTAACTGTTAAAGAATCCGTATCTTTGATTTCAGTTGAACTAACTGATAGATTACTGTATTCAAACGTTGTATAGCTTAAACCATATCCAAATGGGAATAATGGCTCAACCTTTTTCGTATCATAATAACGATACCCAACGAAAATTCCTTCGCGGTACTCTACTCTATCTCCATCACCTGGGAAATAAAGGTAAGATGGGTTGTCACTTAATGTTAGAGGGAATGTCTCGGCAAGCTTTCCACTTGGGTTTGCATCTCCAAATAGAATGTCTGCAATTGCCCCACCAAGTGCTTGGCCTCCAAGATAACCTTCAAGCAAGCCTTGTACTTTATCTAACCATGGCATTTCAATTGGTGCTCCATTGCTTAATACAACAACAATATTTGAGTTCACCTCAGCGACAGCCTCAATTAAGCGTTGTTGATTTTCAGGGATGTGTAAATGCACTCGGTCATATCCTTCAGATTCATAGCGATCTGGCAAGCCTGCAAACAAGATAACCGTTTCCGCATTTGCCGCTACTTCTTTTGCCTCTACTATCAATGCTTCATCAATTGTCTCTTTGTCACGATAATAACCTTGAGCATACGTTACATTTGCCTCAGATCCTGCTGTCTTTTCGATTTCCTCAACAATGTTTTCAAGCTTTGTTGGCTTAATGTGGGAACTTCCCCCACCTTGATATCTAGGTGCTTTAGCAAATTCACCTATAACAGCAAGGTTACCTTGTTTCTTAAGCGGCAGAATTCCTTCATTTTTTAACAACACCATGCTTTCTCTGGCTGTTACTCTAGCAAGCTGATGATGTGCTTCTTGATCATACGTTGCATTTTCTTTCTTCTCTTCAACTGATTTAAAGATGATACGTAAGATACGTTCTACCGCCGCATCAAGCTTTTCTTCAGATAATGTTCCGTTTTGAACTGCTTCGATTACCTTATTTTCACCAATTCCTTTTGAAGCTGGCATTTCAAGCTCTAGGCCATTTGCAAGGGCTACATCACGTTCATTCACAGCTCCCCAGTCAGAAACAACAAAGCCCTCAAAGCCCCATTCATCTTTTAAAATTCCGTTTAATAAATAGTTGTTTTCAGAGGCAAATTCTCCATTTACTTTATTGTAAGAACACATAACCGTCCATGGTTGAGATTGCTTTACCGCTCCTTCGAAGCTAGCTAAGTAAATCTCACGGAACGTTCTTTCATCAACAATAGCATCTGTTGACATTCTTCTGTGCTCTTGGTTGTTTGCTGCAAAGTGTTTTAATGATGTTCCAACACCTTGACTTTGAACACCCTTAATATGATTAGCAGCCATTTCAGATGAAAGATATGGATCCTCTGAAAAATACTCAAAATTACGACCACATAAAGGAGAGCGCTTAATATTTGCTCCTGGTCCTAAAAGAACAGCAACATCTTCCGCTTGGCATTCTTCACCTAGAGCAACACCGACTTTTTGAATAAGCTCGCGATCCCATGAACTTGCCATCCCAGCAGCTGATGGAAAGCATGTTGCAGGTACACTGTCGAATAAACCTAAATGGTCTGCTCCCACTTTTTGTTTACGCAGGCCGTGTGGACCGTCTGTTACCATGATTGATGGTATACCTAATCTTTCAATACCTTTTAAGTTCCAGAAATCTTTCCCAGAACATAAACCGGCTTTTTCTTCTAATGTCATTTGTGATATAAGTTCTTTTATATTTCTTGTCATCAAAATCCCTCCAAGAATGTAGTAGGAAACGCTTTCTTATTTGTCTATTATAAAGCCATTTCCTTATCTTTTTTGGTATTATTTTAATTTTTTTATCTCTTTTTTAAGGTCATTTCAAAATGATATACTATACTTTATCCAGAATGTTATATGAGGTGTTGGTTATGAGCGTTAAGAATTTATCGTATATTTGCAAACTTTTTTATGAGTCTTTTAAAATTCCCGTTACTTATATAAATGAACAAGATTCTGTAGAATTTGAATACGGGTCCTATTACATAAAGAATCCTTTCTATACGTCACCACAAGACTTTTATCAGCAGATCAACCTCACAAAGGAGCTAGTACATTTCCCTTTATTAAGTACGACTACTTATAATGAAAAATATTTTATGATACAGGTTGTGGATCAGAAACAATTTAACGGAACGATTGTCGTAGGTCCCGTACTTCCAATTGAACTTACAGGTGATCGTTTGCAAGCATTAGTTCATGATCTATCAAGTCAACAGAATATAAGAGAGCCTTTATTACAGTATTATGAATCTCTTTCTCGTATATCTAGCCTTTCATTTATTCATATAAGCATGAATCTCTACTATATGTTGTATCAAAAAAAACTAGACCCTGCAGAAGTTATTCTTAACAATAAATTAGTAGGCGAACAGATTCTAGAAATTGAGGATCCCAATATCACGATCTCTCTTAGGAGAGAAGATGTATCTTTGCACCATGATCTCATGTATGAGAAAAAGTTATTTCAATACATTAAAGAGGGAAGAAAAGAAGAATTTTTAAAGGCCTATAAATTAAGTCCTGAACGGGGAGAAATCGGGGTTCTTTCAAAGAAGAGTCAATTAAGAAACAGAAAAAATATAGGCATAACAGCCATTACGTTAGCTACAAGAGCAGCAATGGAGGGTGGTCTGCACCATGAAATCGCATATACACTTAGTGACCTATATATTCAAGAACTAGAGGAACTTAGTGATATCAAAACAGCAGATACCCTCATTGAACAAGCACTAAGTGACTTTGCAGAACGAGTACGAAAAAATAAACAGCAAAAGTATTCCAAACCAATCAATATGTGCTTGAACCATATTTTCAATCACCTTTATGAGGATATCACACTATCAAGACTTGCTAATCTCGTTGAAATGCACCCTAACTATTTATCTACTTTATTCAAAAAAGAAGTTGGTCTATCCATTGCAGAATATATCCAGCAAACGAAAATTGAAGAGGCAAAGTCATTATTAATTTTCACAAATTATTCATTGTTAAAGATTGCTACCATGTTAAAATTCCATGATCAAAGTTACTTTACCAAGATCTTTAAGAAATACACCGGAATAACGCCGAGAAAATATAAAAATAGTTCTGGAGGAACATTTGAATAACATTAACTATTCTTCTAAAAAGCATCAATTTAACCAATAGAAATTGATGCTTTTTTACATAACGCAATGAAACGTAGTTGTTTATTCATTTATCCCGCACGATTTTATTATGCTTCTTTACCAGTTGATGGATGGATAGAGACTTGGTTTTTTTCTACTAGCATATGTTTTACTTCTGATATTTCTGCTTGAATTTGCTCCATATATTGATAATCCAGCTTATAAAATTTCATTGCTATTAACGATGCAATCCAACCAAGTATTGGAATGCCAATATGGAAAAATAAAGCTAGTGCAAACAAACCAGTCGTTAAAGGTGTATCTACTTCTGGAAAAACAGTTTTAAAGCCAATCATTGCTAGCATTAAACCAACAATTGATGAAGCCAATGATGAAATTAACTTATCAACAAATGAAAAGAGTGTACCAATCATTCCAGGTACATAACGCCCTGTTATATGTGTTTCATAATCCGATGTATCTGCAATCATAGGAATGACCAAATTCCCAGTTAAACCCATAAATGAATAACCTAATGTATAAAGAACCAGAAAAATAATCGTTGCTATTCCTATATTAGACAAAGAAATCGTTGTAGGATCATCAAGAACTAAGAAGAGCACTAGCAAAAGTGTAAAAGCAAGTAGGGCCCCCCATGTCGCACCTACAAACGTCTTTTTTAACCCTTTTTTCCGTGCAATACCAACACCAATGAACGTAATAACTAATGTAGGGATGATTGTAATCATTGATACAGTACCACTTAATGCATAATCCCCCAATAAAATTCCAAAAAACATGACTGGTACAACCGGCTGCCTTAATACTTGTCCTGCTAATTTATCAGTTGCAGCTGCGACCACAAGCATTTGAAGGGGACGGTTTCTTTTAATAAGTGGCCAATAGTCTCGGAAGCTTGTTTGTACTGTTTTTTCAGCAAATCCGTAATATTCTGTACGGTCTTTTTCCCATAGTGAGATAACTGCGAGAACAGTAAATACGGTTGAAGCAGCAATTGCAACTGTATTAAATTCAGTGAAAAACCCTTGATTAAAGCCCCCATGTTTTGGCACAAGATAGGAAGCAACATAAAATTGACCACCAACAAATAAAATTGTATTATATGTTGCATCAAATGCGGAGTATACTGGACGCTGCTTAGGATCATTCGTTAAAACAGTTTGTGCTGCTTTTGTACATGCCGTTTGGAAGGTATAACCAATAATATGAATCATATAAATAACAATGAGAAACGGCAGACGGTATGAATCTGGCACAAGATGAGTTACATTAAACATTAGAAGAACAGATATCGCTAAAATAATATTACCAAGTATCATAAACGGTCTGAACTTCCCAAATTTTGTATTGGTCCGATCGATAAAATACCCAATAATTGGATCTGTAATACCGTCAAATATACGGGCTGCAGTTAAAATGGCACTAATCATGACAACTGCAACTCCTGCAATTCCTGTTGCATAATAGGAAATAAACATCATTGCAAACATATAAAGATTTGTTGCTGTATTATTTAGAGCAAAAAAACCGATTTGCCACAGTTTTGATCTATTGAGGAAATCATTTTTTGCTGCTTGTTCTCTTGACATACCATCGCCTCTTTCATTGTATTTCCATTTAGGGATTTTTAAGGAATGCGTTTTCAAAATTGCATTTACAGTAATAAATTTTCACCATTTATTTTTGTCATCCCACTAAGAGGATTTTAGTAGTTTTGTATACTATAAATGGAGACTAAATGAAGAAAAACTAGTATACTTTCTATCATTTAGACCCCCTTATTCATTTAATAGCAGAAAAATTCATCCCATTCTTAACGGGTAGGAATACCTCCATCTCAAATTCTAGAGAAGCAAAGAAAGGTAGGTTTTTAGATAATTGCCCGTAAAGATTCGAACAAGGTTAGAATCTCCAAGTCCGGGAAGAACTAAAGGACGTGCGTTTAATCGAGATAAGTCTCTCTTTATACTTTTACTCGGCTTTTCTTATAGCCAAATTCAGGTATTTGTGACCATCTTTTACGTAATTCATGTGCTGCATATTTCGGTTTTCTGTCGCGTGTAAAAATCCCTTTCTTGTTCCCCTGCACCCTCATAACACCTTGACTCGTTGCAAAGTCTGCGAAATTCCAAACTTGTTCGCCGACAAAGTTATCAAATTCATCAAAAATTTCATGGTTTGCCCGTAAGTACTCTACTTGAAACTCTTCAGTGAACATAACTGGATCTACATCATGTAATCCTGCTACTGTATCCGCACCATACTCTGTCATAACAATCGGTTTTCCAGGGCATCGCTCATTCCATCCATTTAATTCTTCACGAAGCTTGATTTTAGTCATTTCCCAATCTCCACTATCAACATACCAACCATAATAACGGTTTAATGCAAGCACATCGACAAGTTCGGCTACTTGACATTTATCTGGTGTTGACCACATATGTGTAACGATTGTTACTGGTCTTTTCTGTGGATCTAGTTCTTTTGCCATGTCAACAAGCGGTTTAAAATACTCATAAGCGCCCACTTCTTCAGAAGCAGGTTCATTTGCAATCGACCACATGACAACGCTTGGATGGTTTTTATCTCTGGCAACAAGCTCTCTAATAACGTCTTGATGGTGATCAAACGTCATGATATTTTCCCATGTATTTCTCTTTTCTCTCCCTCCGAACAAAGTCGCAGCAAAGTTTAAATGAACTCCAACAGCAGGTGTCTCATCAATAACAACAATACCTTCTCTATCTGCTAACCTCATCAACTCTTCTGAGTACGGATAATGCGCTGTACGGAAAGAGTTCGCTCCAATCCATTTCATTAACCTGAAATCCATAATATTTACCGCTTCATCAAAACCTCTTCCGTGAATTGGAGAGTCTTCGTGCTTACCGAACCCTTTAAAATAAAAGGCCTTGTTATTAATTAAAAATTGACCATCTTTTACTTCAACTGTTCTTACACCAAATGGCTGCTCATAAACATCAATTACTTCATTATCTTTCATTAACTCAACTTTTAACATATATAAATATGCATTAAGTGGTTCCCATAGCTTTACATCTTGAATATTCATTTTCCCCTGCATTCCTTCTATTTCAGCAGTGATAACACCAGATTGATCAAGTACGGTTGCTTTGACCTTTCCCTCACCAGCAATTTCAACCTTATAATCAACTATACCTGTTGTCCCATTAATATCTGTTACAATCGAGACATCCTGTACGTACGATTTCGGTGTTGTGTAAATTTTAACTGGTCGATGAATCCCCCCATAGTTAAAGAAGTCGAAGTTCGGGCTGTTGCGAGCAACCTTGCCAAAACCAGTCACTTCTTTTTCTGTATAAATTCCAACAGGCAGTGTTGTTTCATCCACTATATTATTTACCGCAACTGTTAAACGATTTTTTCCGGATCTTAAGAAATCGTTTATATCCGCTTCAAATGGTGTAAATCCTCCTTTATGTTCGACAACAAGATTACCGTTCACAAAAACTTTCGCTATATGTGTTGCTGATCCAAATCTCAACACAATTCGTTGTGAAAAAAGGATATTTGGTACTGTAAACTCCCTTTCATACCATACCCAGCCAACATGATTGCGAATTTCAGCATTTACTCCTACGTCATTATAAGAGGCTGGTACTGCCATATTTATTGTTTTTGTAAGCTTTTCTTCATACCACTTACCTGTAAAGCCCTCTCCTTTATCTAGTTTAAAATTCCAAATTCCGTTTAAATCAATGATTGAACGAGAATCAGTATGAATTGGATACAACATATTTAGCCACTCCTTTTACTCTTGTAAGTGTTTACATTTATGATTATACTTATATTGTTTTAATAGAAAAGGATAATAATTGCATTATGTGCATTCTTTTAACATATGGAGGATATTAAATGACAGATCGGTCTCTTCAATTGGCAACTACAAGCATGACAATTTTTCATCTTACTGATATTAATACCATTCTATTGGACAAGTTCGGCTCGATTGTTTTTTCACATGAACGGGATAGCATGCCTGATTTTTTAGTTGAACGACAGCAGGAAGAATTTATATTGATGCTCAAGGAGATAAAGATGCATGACAATGAATGCTGTATGTTTACAAACGAATGGGAACTTTCTTATTTAGCTAGCTTGTTTGAACTAGATGGTGAAGAAGTAAAAGTAATCATTCACGGCCCTTTTTTAAAACAGGCTCCTGACATCAATAAACTATTTGAAAAATTTAGTGTTGACAATAAGAAAAAGATTATATTGGAGGAATTTTTTCAGTCTTTAAAACTACTCAGCAATGGAAAGATTCAGAGCATAGCAAACATTTTAAATAAGCTTAGTTCTATCCAAGCGGCTCCTCTTTCCATTATTGAACCAGATGAGATTTTATCAAAACAACTACAGGATACCTCATTATATAAAATGCTACAGCAGCCGGACGAAAAGTATGCAGAATTAATAGATTTAAGATACGAAATAGAGAAAGAAATGCTTCATGCTGTTGCAAAAGGAGATAAAATAAAGCTACAGGAGATTTTAGCAAGAAGATTTAATTTATTTAATTTTCCCGAGCGCTTTCCAAATAAGCCAATACGAGCAATGAAAGTTATGTTAATTGTGTTAAATACGCTTTACCGAACTGCAGCAAGAAATGGAGAAGTTCCTCCCTTCTTTCTTCATCATATTTCAGAGAAATTTTCGCTTCATATTGAACGTGCGGAAAGCATAAATGAACTCAATAAGTTAGAAACAGTAATGGCTGAAGAATATTGTGATTTAGTGCGTAAACGCGCTCATTTGAGTTATTCACTATTAGTACAAAAAGCATTAAATTTTATTA
>JAPSLU010000002.1 GCA_031180405.1 Bacillus sp. (in: firmicutes)
TCAAAATAGTCGAAAAAGAGAAGCTGTTTGCACATGTGCATGCAGCTTCTCTTTTTCCTAAACAAATTATTTCTCTTCGTCCTTTAAATCAATATAAAATATCCCTTTTCCGTATGTACATAAAGAGATTTGTTTTGTTTCTTTATAACCTAATTTCCTAAGTTGTTGCCTTAACCAGAGATTATTTTTATTAATGATCTGCAAATTATTTTCTTGGATCAACCCATCTACTATTAGTGGTAACTGAAGTTCCGGCTGTTTTTGATTTTGATCCTTTTTTTGATTCTGGTTTTGATTCTGGTTTTGATTCTCAATAATTGATAATTTCCCAGATGGTTCAAGAATGGCAAATTCAACATCTGCTACATTATTAATGTTTTTATCACGAAGTTGTGTCATTAAGTCATCAAAGTTATATCTTTGGGTCCTCATCGCATGCTCATCAACTTTCCCATGATTAATAATAATAGTAGGCTTTCCATCTAATAAATGTCTAATCTTCTGATTCTTTAAGGATACATAGGCCAAGGAAATTTGGATGATCATTAAGACAAGCATTGGAATAATGGTATGTATTAACGGATCCTTCGGGTCTTCAATGGCGGTTACAGCCATTTCAGCAATCATAATAAAAACGACCAAATCCAGGATACTCAATTCTCCTATTTCTCGTTTACCCATTACCCTAAAGATAAAAACAATGAGGAAGTAAAGAAATAACGTTCGAACCAAGATGGTTAAGTAAAACTCCACTATATGGCCTCCTTTCCTCCTAATTCCTTATCTCTTATTTTGAACGATAAGATCGCTTTTATGTAAGGATTTCATTTTACATCGTAAAGTTAAGCAAGTAACGAAAATAGACATAAACAGAGGATACTCCTAGTGAGATTAGCACAATTGGAAAGCCAACCTTTAGGAACTCTATAAACTTAATATTTTCCTTCTCCTTTGCTGCTAGTCCTGCAACAACTAAATTTGAACTAGCTCCCAATAATGTTCCATTTCCCCCTAAGCACGCACCTAAAGCCAATGACCACCATAATGGGTCTAGGTTAGTCATACCATAATCTTTAAACTCAAGAATCACAGGTATCATTGCAGCGACAAAAGGGATATTGTCAACAAACCCCGATAAAATCCCTGTCATCCATAAAATTAACATTGACGTTTTAGGCAAATCACCTTCTGTATATAATACTAACCCTCTTGCAAGTTCATCTATAATCCCAACCTCTTCTAGTCCACCAATTAACATAAACAAGCCGATAAAGAAAAATAATGTTCCCCACTCCACCTGCTTAAATACCTCATCTGGCTTATACTCATCATGGGTAAGCAACAGCAATAGCAATGCCCCCGCTAAAGCAATACTTGTTAAATCAATATGAAGAAGTGGATTTAACACAAAACCTGCAATCGTCAAAATTAATACTGAAACTGACTTTGGTAATGCTGGGGAAAGTTTTAAATAGTCACTTGCTTTAATGGAAGATAACTGCTTCTGATCAATATCATTTACTTTTAATTTATCCCAGTAAATCATAATTAAATAGCCTAATATAAGTGAATAGATCAGCAAAACAATTGGGCTTAAATGGATTAAAAATGCATTGAATGTTAAATGCTCTACAGCTTGGCCGATCATAATATTTGGGGGATCACCTATTAAAGTAGCTGTACCGCCGATATTTGAAGCAATAATAATTGATATTAAATAAGGAATAGCTGGAATTTGAAGCATACGAACAATAGTTAAGATAATTGGAACAAGTAATAATACCATTGTGACATTAGCTAAAAAAGCCGAACCAACTGCTGTTAAAGTGGAAATAACAATTAATAATGGTATGGGTCGTCCTTTTACTGCTTTTGCCATAATGATCGCTGCATATTCAAATACACCGGTTTGACTTGTAATAATAACAATTAGCATCATCGCAAACAATAAAGCAATTGTATTCCAGTCAATATAGGTTTCAAATGCTTTATTCACATCATATATTCCCACGATTAACATGGCGATTCCACCTAAACCTGCCGCTAAAGCCCGATCAATTTTTTCTGTCATGATCACAATATATGTTATAAGGAAAATGATAACAGTTAACGTGGTAAACATTCTTTCCCCCCCCTTGTTCGAGAAACATCCAATTAAAATTTATTCTTAGTTGTCAAATGATTAGACGATACGTTATTACAGGTAACAAAAAGCAAGTCCTCTTTTACTATGATATGATGCAAGTCCATTAAAATATTTGTAGTCTATTTTTTTCTTCTATGAATAGTCTTTAATAAGACGAGCGTAAGCAAGCTCGAACTTGTCTAGGTGGAAAGGGGGAAGCTTTGTGGAAACAAAAAAATGGGGGAAAGCGATCCTTTATGGTCTTATCACCATCTTTGTTTTTGCTATGGTGACGAGTCTAATATTTTCTCTACTTTTAAAATTTACAAACCTAACTGAGTCCTCAATAACATGGATCATTTTAGGTCTATCTCTTTTAGCATTGTTTATTGGTGGCTTTGTTGCCGGTGGCAATGGGAAAGAAAAGGGTTGGCTAGTTGGCGGCATTACCGCTCTTCTCTTCTCTCTCATCATTCTTCTATTTAAATTTTTAGGTTATGGTGAAATGTTTTCAATGCAAGAGTTAATGTATCACGGAGGATTTTTACTAATTGCGATGTTAGGTGGGGTATTTGGGGTTAACATGTCATCATCTAGAGCAAAATAAAAAACCAGGGCAAAAACCCTGGTTTCATATGTACTAGTTAGTCTTTATTAACTTCACGTACAGATTTACGATCGAATGTTAAACGAGTTCCATCTCCGACCTTAAGAACGATTTTATTCTCGTCTATTGAATCAAGGATTCCGTGTAAACCACCGATTGTGACAATCTTGTCGCCCTTTGTAAGGCTATTTTGCATTTCACGAACCGCTTTTTGTTGTTTTTGTTGCGGACGAATCAGCAAGAAATAAAAGATTGCAAACATTAGTACTAACGGTAATACTGTTCCTAACATTTCCATTTATATCACCCCTTTCATAAAGGTATTAGAAGTTTTTAGCATTTGGTTTATTAAAGCCATACGCTTCAAAAAATTCATCGCGGAAATCACCAAGACGATCTTCGCGAATTGCTTGTCTAACTTTCTCCATTAAGTTTACCAGAAAATATAGGTTATGATAAGATGTTAATCTCAATCCAAATGTTTCATCACTTTTTATTAAATGACGGATGTATGCACGAGAGTAATTTCTACATGTATAGCAATCACAATTTTCATCAAGTGGTCCAAAATCTTTAGCAAACTTTGCATTTTTTACGACTAAGCGACCTTCACTTGTCATAAGTGTTCCATTTCGGGCAATTCGAGTAGGTAATACACAATCAAACATATCAATTCCACGTATAGCTCCATCGATTAATGAATCCGGTGATCCTACCCCCATTAAGTAACGGGGTTTATTGGCCGGCATTAATGGTGCCGTAAATTCTAGCACGCGATTCATAACATCCTTTGGTTCACCAACGGATAATCCCCCAATAGCATAACCAGGGAAATCTAGTGAAACTAAATCTCTAGCACTTTGTTTTCTTAGCTCTTCGTATTCTCCACCTTGAATAATTCCAAAAAGGCCCTGTTCGTTTGGTCTAGCATGAGCTTTTAAACAACGTTCTGCCCAACGACTAGTACGCTCAACTGATTTTTTCATATAATCATATTCAGCAGGATATGGTGGACATTCATCAAATGCCATCATAATGTCTGAGCCCAAATCATTTTGAATATGCATTGCTTTTTCTGGTGAAAGGAAAAGCTTATCTCCATTTAAGTGATTGCGGAAGTGAACCCCTTCCTCCTCAATTTTACGAAATTCACTTAAACTAAATACTTGAAATCCACCTGAATCAGTCAGAATAGCTCTGTCCCAGTTCATAAATTTATGAAGGCCACCAGCCTCTTTTACAATCTCGTTACCCGGACGTAGCCATAAATGATATGTATTACTAAGGATAATTCCTGCTCCCATTTCCTTTAGCTCTTCAGGTGACATTGTCTTAACTGTTGCTAATGTTCCAACAGGCATAAACACCGGGGTCTCAAAACTACCATGTGGTGTGTGTACCCTTCCTAACCGTGCACCTGTTTGTTTACAAGTTTTAATAAGTTCGTACCGAATTGGTGAAGTTGACACCTTATTTCCTCCTTAACTAGAAAAGCGCAAGCGCCTTTTTAAAGCCCCGATCAGCAAAAGTCGCAAATGAATAGAAGATGTTCTGTCTTTCTTTTCATTCATGACCTTGAGGGGCTAAGCATCTTACTTTTTTCACAAAAAGTATGACTGCTAGAGCTAGACACCTATTTTATTTCTGATCTTACTAGAAAGCGCGAGCGCCTTAAATTAAAGCAATTTTGTAAATTAAAATTATATAATGAGCATAGCATCTCCAAAGCTAAAAAAGCGATACTTCTCTTTCACCGCTGTTTCATATGCTTGCATGACATATTCTCTTGAAGCTAGTGCACTTACTAACATAATGAGCGATGATTTAGGAAGATGAAAATTTGTTATCATGCCATCAATCCCTTTAAACTCGTAGCCTGGATAGATGAAAATATTGGTCCATCCACTTTCTGCAACATACTGACCATTATGCTTAGAAGCAATTGTTTCTAGTGTTCTTGTTGAAGTTGTCCCGACAGAAACGATTCTTCCACCATTTGACCTAACTTCATTTAAAAGTGCCGCAGTACCATCTGTTACTTGGTAAAACTCAGCATGCATTTCATGTTCTTCAACTGTATCTGCACTTACCGGCCTGAAGGTACCTAATCCAACATGTAATGTAATAAAGGCAATATGGACTCCCTTTCCCTTTAGCTCTTCAAGGATTTCCTCAGTAAAATGCAATCCTGCAGTTGGAGCAGCAGCTGAACCAATTTCTCGGGAAAAGACAGTTTGGTACCGTTCACGATCATCCAACTGTTCTTTAATATAAGGGGGTAGAGGCATTTCTCCTAATTGCTCAAGAACTTCATAGAAGATTCCTTCATAGTCAAATTTCAGCAGACGACCACCATGATCACTCGTTCCAACACAAGTTGCTTTCAAGATACCCGAACCAAATGTGATAACTGTACCTTCTTTTACTCTTTTTGCTGGTTTTATCAATGTTTCCCACACATCAGCTTCATATTGCTTTAATAACAGGATTTCAATGCTTGCACCAGTATCTTCCTTCATTCCAAATAGCCGGGCAGGCATCACCCTTGTATTATTTAAGACTAAACAATCTCCAGCTTGTAAATAGTCAATAATGGATTTAAACGATTCATGTTTTATATCACCGTTATCTTTCTGAAGAACCATTAATCTTGATGCATCACGTTCCTTTAACGGAACCTGTGCTATTAATTCTTCAGGCAGATGGAAATCAAATAACTCTACTCTCAAAAAATTCACCCAATTTCTATGTTACTTATTATTTAAAACGACCAAAAAATGAAAATACGAAAGAAAGGATAATGCTTATCACAATACAGGTCACAATTGGAAAGAAGACTGTCGTATTTCCTTTTTTGAACATAATATCTCCTGGTAGTTTCCCAATAAACTGCATAAAGAAACCCACAACAAGAAGGATAGCGCCAATGATCATTAAAACTTTAGGAAAATCAATCATTTTGAGGAACCTCCATTTGGAAATGTCGATAGACAAGATCTGTTACAATTCTACCTCTTGGTGTTCGTTGAAGGAAACCAATTTGTAATAAATAAGGCTCATAAACATCTTCAATCGTGTGAGATTCTTCTCCTATTGTTGCCGAAATTGTATCAATTCCAACCGGTCCACCACGAAATTTCTCTATTATTCCTAAAAGTAATTTATGATCAATATGATCGAGACCAAGCTTATCCACTTGAAGTCTTTCAAGTGCATCAACTGCCAATTCAGTTGAAATAGAATCTACTCCTATCACTTGAGCAAAATCTCTTACTCTTTTTAATAAACGATTAGCTATCCTTGGGGTTCCCCTGGATCTTCTGGCCATCTCAATTGCGGCTTCATGTTCTAATCCAACATCCAATATATCAGCTGTTCGTTCAATAATATAAGCAAGCTGATTCTCATTATAATATTCAAGTCTGCTTAGCACACCAAATCGATCTCGAAGTGGGGCCGTTAGGAGACCAACTCTTGTCGTAGCACCGATTAACGTAAACGGAGGTAGCTCTAAACGGACAGATCTAGCAGTTGAACCCTTTCCTATTACAATATCTAAGCAGAAGTCTTCCATAGCTGGATACAAAACCTCTTCAATAGAACGATGCAATCGGTGAATTTCATCAATAAATAACACATCTCCAGGCTCAAGAGCCGTTAATACCGCAGCCAAATCACCAGGTCTTTCAATAGCTGGACCAGATGTTGTCCTTATATTTACGCCCATTTCATTTGCTATGATAGTGGCAAGAGTTGTTTTCCCTAAACCTGGTGGTCCATATAAAAGAACATGATCAAGTGTTTCACTACGCATCTTAGCCGCTTCAATAAAGACACTTAGATTTTCCTTTACTTTATCTTGTCCAATATATTGTGCCAATGTTTGAGGTCTTAAGCTTTGTTCAATATACGATTCTTGTAAATCCGCTTCGCTTGATACAAGGCGTTCATCCATGTTATCACCTTACTTTAATAGCTTTTGCAATGCTTTTTTTACATATTGATCTGTTGTTAAATTTTCTTCTTGTAATGATGGTACGATCTTTTTTATTTCACGTTCAGCATACCCTAATACCCTTAAAGCCTCAATCGCTTCGGCTAAAGCGTGGTTTGCCGACTCTTTATATTCAATTTCATCATGATTAAATAAATCAGGAGAATATAAAGCTGCTACATCTCCAAGCTTCCCTTTAAGATCTAAAATAATTTGACGTGCTGTTTTTTTTCCAACGCCAGGAAATTTCACTAAAAACGTATCATTTTCATGTTCAATTGCTTCAATGACTTGGGCTGGATTACCTGATGCAAGGATGGCCAAGGCGCCCTTCGGTCCAATACCAGTCACATTTAATAGCTTCATAAACAATGCTTTTTCTTCTCTAGACTGAAAACCATATAAAGCAATGATATCTTCTCGCACATGCTGATATGTATAAACAACTATTTCATTTTTTTGACTTTTTGTATAACTGAAAGGGTTTGGAGCATGAATTTGATAGCCTATACCTTTATGGTCTAATACAATATACTCCGGAGTTATATGGTCAACATACCCCTTTAAAAATTCAATCATTTCTATTCACCTCTTTGTAACTGTACCTCATTTTATCAAATAATTTCTTTAATCAGAAGAAATTTTAAAATAATCCATATCCCTTACGTACAATTGTTCTCATCACCCTATCATACCATTAAAAAGAGTTAGTTTGTATCTAAAACACCCGAATTTCCTCAATCTAAATGATTTACATAAGGCTCTTTTCTAAAAGATTGTTGCTATTTAACCTAATAATATGTTAAAAACAGTGTTTTTATCGTATAAAAGGTACGATACTAAGAATGAAAAGATGCTATAGTGCTGTTTCCTTCAAGTTATTAATAACAACAAAGTTTACGAAAATAGCCTTACATAAAAAAGAAAAAGCTAATCTAAAGAATGGTTTCTAGAGATTAGCAAGTTTATTACTTCTTTTCAACTTTAGAGTATGTTTCATATGTTTTCAATACTTCCAAGTATTGATCTTTCGATTCAATCCTAATACCTTCGATTAATTCATCATGTTTACGACTTTCTAACTTCTCAACATCCAATTGAAAAAAGGATTGAATGACTTCGTTGGTTTTTGGTCTTCCATTAAATATCGAAAGTGTACCATCACCTGTAATACCAAAATATCCATTCGTTTTCAATAAAGGGGATATATCATCAATTTGTTTCTGAAACACAATTCTCTCTTCATTTTGGTCAAGAAGTTGCCAGTCAGCGTAATTTCTCCACAAGTCTTGCATAGACGATATTGATTCACAAGATACTTCTTCACTAATATCCCCATCTAAATATTTTCTTTGTAAAATTACTTTTACTGATAAAGAATCCTGCACACTAGTTTCTTCAGCTCTAATAGAAGATGGGGAATGGACGTTAAATAAACTTATAAGGACCAAAACTCCGACAAAACTCCACAGGGTAAGGATGCGACTGTGATGAAACATTCTCACCTATCTCACCTCGCTCATATGATTTCCACTAAATCATTTATTATTGTAGCCATTAATAGCAGTTTTAACCAAAAAATAAATACTTATTAAAGTGTTCCATAAAGAGTTTGATAACACTAAAAAACAAGGGGGAAAATCCCCTTGTCATTATCGGTTGTTATTATTAAATGGACGTTGAATAGCATCCCCTAAATTATCCAGTAATTCATTTACATCTGTGTCTATAACATCTCGATCGACACCGTTTTGGATATCGTTATCAATGTTACGAACACGTGTAAAAGTACCTTCATCTGTTACAACTTGCACATTTCTTCCATCAGACATTTTACGGGTTTGACGTGTGATTTTTTCTTTAATATCTTTGTCATTTCGATTATTTGTATTAATAGCAACCAATACATTATCATCTGTTACGAGTACTCGTGCATCATCAACATTGTCCATTTTTTTTACTGAATTTTGGATTTTGCGAGCAATATCACCATCACCACGATTATAATACCCAACCTCATTTACATGTCTATGATAATTTGCATCTCCTCGACTATAACGGTTGTCTCTAACAAGACCGTTGTCTCTATTCCCCAATGGAACTGTCGGATTACTCATGTTTCGATTATCGTTACGATTGTTTACACGTTTAAAATAATTACTACTGTCGTCACCATCATTCATCCCATCCATCATTTCTGTAACAGGACCTTCATTGTCCACACCATTATTGTCTTCGTTTGTATAGTATCCTATCGGTTGAGCTTGATTATTATTATTGGTATTATCTATAGCACCTTCATTCCCGTTACAAGCAGTCAAACCTGTTGTTAGGAGTGCAATCGCCGTTAATGAAGTAGTCTTTTTACCTTTTATCAAATCAAAAACCTCCTAAAAGATACTATATTAAGCATGTTTAATTCCATGCTTACTCCTATGATGTACCTTTTAAGAGAGAATAACTCTGTTAGTTATCGGAAACATTTTAAAATAATGGGGAATAGAAGTGAAATTTTATAAAAACATAAAGAAAAGCAGGAGTTTTCAATACTCCTACTTTTTAGTAATGCATTAATCCTCTTCTTCTTCACGTTCAAAGTTAGGCATTCCAAACATTTGCCCACCCGCACCTTGCATTTGTCCTTGCATTTGTCCCGGCATTTGTCCTTGCATTTGTCCTTGCATTTGTCCCGGCATTTGTCCCGGCATTTGCCCTTGCATTTGTTGAGCTGGATTAAATCCATATTGCCCATATGGTGCAAATGGTTGTTGAGCCATAAATGGTTGTTGACCATAATATGGTTGATGACCATAGTATGGCTGTTGAGGTGGATACCCACCATAAGGCTGTGCCATTGGATAACCATATGGATATGGATTGCCAAATTGCGTTGCCGACGGTCCACCACAGCCACAATCTCTTTGATCATACACTGGCGCTACTGCTTGTGGATATGGTTGAGTAGACATGCTTGCTTGATCTCCATAATCGTAATCATCATCATCATCTGGAGCCTCTCCGTAAGCACCTAATACTTGATTTGGAAATCCTCCAAATCCTGGTCCTGGCATAACAGGAGATACAGGCACACCAGCATATGGATTAACAGGGAAACTTGGTCCATAATGAGCGGGTGCTACAGCTTGTGGATAAGACGTCAAAGCTTGTGTTGCTTGATTTTCATAATCGTAATCATCATCATCGTCCTCAGCAGGGTTTACAGCTGTTGGATATGGCTGAATAGGTGCCATCATAGCTGGATTATATCCATAAGGCATTGGCGCTGGGTAGTATGGTGGGCATAACCCTGAGCCTGGTAAAACTGGTGATACTGGAACCATATACTGTGGTGAAACAAATTGCGGCTGATGCATAGCAGCTTGATTAGGAATGTTCGGCATGTTTGGTACATTCGGCATATTTGCCATATCTTTTAAATCCTCCCCATGTTTTTCTTCTGGTAAGTAATATGGCTCTTCTTTTTCTTGTTCTGCCTCTACTTTTGTCATTTCTGGTAATACATTTGCTGGCTTCTGTGGAAGTGGTGGATTATCTATGTTCGGCATCATTGCCATATTCACCGTATAATAATTATTCACATCCATCCCAGTATATACCGGATGTTGGGCATTAGGTACAGGTGGTATATAAGGTTTTGATGGTTTTTCTGTTAAAGGTTCTTTTGGAGCAGTATCCTCAACATCAAGTACTGACGTTGGTTTTTCTTTTGCAAATGGATGTTCAGCTATCGGCATTTCATTCTTTATTGGTGCGGCTTGCTGTAGTGGTGCTTCTTTTTTTACTGCAACGTTTCCAGAAGGTACTTTAATCTTCATACCTGGCATAATTAAATCTGGATTACTCAATTGTGTATTCATGCTTTTTAACTCTTCAAAATCAACCCCATATTTTTTAGCAATTTTCCACAGCGTATCGCCTTTTTGGACAATATGAATTTTCAATGCTTTCCCTCCTAAGCGTAAAGATAAATCACCATCACATGAACATGATGGAGGAATGAACATAATGAATTTCTATATGTAAAACAAGAACTCATTATGTTGAACCAACTTATAAACAAATCGCATAATGCCATTAATCTTCATAACAATTTATGAGTAAGAAATGACGAATATGATAAAAATGCACATTAAAGTGGATAAACCTTGATGAAACCTTTAGGGTTATTAACTTTAAACTTGAACAAAGCGTTTTTGGTCAGCAACGGTCAATAACTCGTTCTAGAATTAAAGGCGTTCTGTGCCTTCAATTCTAAATTTGCTGGACCGTAAAGGGGTGCTGAGCTAAACACCAAAACTTAACAATAAAAGGAACCTACCAATAATACGTGGTCGGTTCCTCCTATTTATCCTCTATACATTTGCAAGCATTCGATCTAAAGCCAAAACAGCATCTTTCGTGATATGATCTGGTACTGTAATTTGATTGATTACTTCTCCTTTTTCTAACCCCTCTAAGGTCCATAAAAGATGAGGTAGATCAATTCGATTCATCGTTAAACAAGGGCACATATACGGATTTAACGAAACGATCTTTTTGTCTTGATGATGTTGAATTAATCGATTAACAAGGTTCATTTCTGTCCCAATTGCCCATTTTGTACCAGATTCAGCTGCTTCAATCATGTCAATAATATATTTAGTCGATCCAGCAAAATCAGATAAACCAACTACTTCCCGGCTGCATTCTGGATGAACAATAATGTTCATATCTGGCTCTGACTCCCGAATATATTCAATATTTTTTACAGTGAAATTTTCATGTACAGAACAATGCCCTTTCCAAAGAATCACAATAACATCTTCAACATTACCCTTATACTCAAGCTCATTACGAATCGGGTTCCATATTGCCATATGCTCTAAAGGAATACCAAGCTCATAGGCTGTATTTCTTCCTAAGTGCTGGTCAGGCAAGAACAGGATTCTTTGCTTTTGGGTAAAAGCCCACTTGAGCATTTTTTTGGCATTTGATGAAGTAACTGTAGCACCACCATTTTTCCCCACAAATGCTTTAATCGCTGCAGTTGAATTGACATAAGTTAATGGTAGCATTGTATCACCAAAGATTCTTTGGAGCTTTTCCCAAGCACGATCTGTTTGTTCAATATCAGCCATATCGGCCATCGAGCAGCCTGCTCTCATATCCGGTAAAATCACTTTTTGATTTTCTGACGTTAACATATCTGCTGTCTCAGCCATAAAGTGAACACCACAGAAAACAATATACTCTGCTTCTTTGTTTAATGCTGCTGCCTGCGCTAGCTGTAATGAGTCTCCTGTTACATCCGAGAATTGCACAACCTCATCCTTTTGATAGTGATGTCCAGGAATATATAGCTTCGATCCAAATTTCTCCTTAATTTCTCGGACTCTTCGTTCCATTTCTTTCACTGTTAAATTTTTGTAGGATTCAGGCATCATTTCTTTTTTTTCATGTTCTAGAATATCTATTAATTCCATCGTAAATCCCCCTATTTTACATTCAAACTAATATCCAATGATTGATATGAATGGGTCAACATTCCTAAGGAAATATAATCAACATTCGTCTCTCTATAGTCAGCTAGATTATGCAATCCAATGCCTCCAGAAGCTTCAGTGATAATTGATTTTGGTGTTAGTTCAACGAATTTTGCTACTTCTTCAGGTGTACGATTGTCGAACATGATTACGTCAGCTCCTGCTTTAATGGCCTCAAAAAGCTGGTCCTCTGTTTCAATTTCCACTTCAATTTTCACCATATGACCTGTTTGGTCTTTCACTTTCTTAACAGCATTTAAAATAGAGCCTGCAAACGCAATATGGTTATCTTTAATCATGACACCATCATACAAACCAAAACGATGATTAAAGCCTCCACCACATCGAACTGCATATTTTTCAAACATTCTTAAACCAGGTGATGTTTTTCTCGTATCGCATATTCTAGTATGGTTTGATTTCAAAACTTGAACCGATTTTTTCGTTAAAGTAGCAATTCCGCTCATTCGTTGAAGTAAATTCAAAATTACACGTTCTCCACTTAAAATAACAGAAACAGGACCTGTTATTTCGGCGATGATATCACCTTTTCTAAGTTCTATTCCGTCCTGTTTTCTTACCCTTACTTCTAGGTCAGATTGAAATAAGGAATATCCAGCTTGAATAATATCAGCTCCTGAAAAAACACCATCTTCCTTTGCAATTATGACAGCTTCGCCTTTAGTTTCCTGACCAAAAATTGTTTGGCTTGAAACATCAATCTCACCAAGATCTTCTAAGAAGAACTCCTCCAGCTTTTTCTTTAATTTGATCGTATGCATTCCTTACACCTCCACAAGCATTTCTAACTTCGTTCGTATTAATTGTTTTTTTCGCCAGTTAAGATCATCTTGTAATGGATAGTCAATCCGATAGTGTCCGCCTCTGCTCTCCGTTCTTTTTATGGCAGACGTTGCTATCACCCATCCAACCGTTAGCATATTAATAACTTCTATATCATTGGTTGTGAAATCCTTCACATTAAAGTCTTGAAAAGAGATTTGTTCTCGAAAAGACTCAAGCCACTTAATTGCATAAAGTAACCCTGTTTTCGTTCGTTGAATGCCAACATATGTTGTCATAATTTCTTGTATTTGCTTTTTTGTTGGCAATTCAAGCTTTCTTTTATTTGGTTTGTCAAATTGTTTTCCTTTTCCGAGCTTTCGAACCTCAAATGATAATGAAGATAGATGGACTGCAAGTCTTTTCCCAAAAATGAGTCCTTCTAATAGTGAATTACTCGCAAGTCGATTAGCACCATGTACACCTGTACATGCAGCTTCTCCAACTGCAAACAGATTTTTGATATTTGTCTCACCATTTTCATTCGTGTGTATTCCGCCCATTAAAAAATGCATTCCTGGTGCAACAGGTATCTTTCCATTCGCTAAATTAATTCCGTACCGCTCACATAACCTCGAGATCGTTGGAAATCTAATTGGAAAGTTTTTAATCATTGTGATATCAAGATATATTTGATTTCCTTTTTCCAGTTCGTAAAAAATCGCTCTTGAAACAATATCTCTCGGAGCCAGGTCAGCTAGATGATGCACTCTATGCATAAAAGCTTCGCCATCTTGATTCACCAAAATTGCACCTTCACCTCTAACGGCTTCAGAGACCAGTCCCACACACTTTCCATTTATGTGTAGCATTGTAGGATGAAATTGAATAAACTCCATGTCAGAAATCTCGGCTCCTGCCCGGAATGCCATTGCAATGCCATCACCTGTTATCACATCAACATTTGATGTATGACCATAAACAGCTCCGCAACCACCACTTGCGATAATGATTTTACTAGCAAAATATGACTCTATATCACCTTGAGCATTTTTTGTATATACACCTACACAAGCACCTTGATGAATCATCAAATCTATAGCCATTTCATTTTCAATCATTTGAATATAAGGCTTTGTTAACTGATATAAAAATTGTGTAAGTTCTTTCCCTGTTGCATCTCCACCCGCATGAATCACTCGATTATGGCTATGTGCGCCTTCTTTACCAAGTAATAATTGTCCTTTTTGGTTGCAGTCAAACTGCATTCCTCTTTTTATCCATTCAATCATTTCTGCAGGACCTGCTTGAACAAGAAGCTCTACATTCGATTCGTTATTATGGTAACAACCAGCAGCTAGTGTATCTTCAAGATGATGCTTCCATGAATCTTTTTTATCCACTGCAGCAGCAATTCCCCCTTGGGCGAGCATTGAATTACTCTCTAACCACGAAGACTTCGTAATAATCGTCACTTGTTTATGACGGAGATGGTATGCAGCGGAAAGAGCCGCAAGTCCACTACCAATGATAATAACATCTGATTGAGGCATAACACCCTCCTGTAATTTACACCTGTCTTGACACCTATATTTACATAAATTTAAAATAATGACAAGAGTTTTTATTTTATAACTGTTAGATTAAAAGAATGCTAGGAGTGAAGGTATTGATTTATTTAGATTACGCAGCAACTACACCAATGAGTGAAAATTCACTTAGTATATATGTCAAAGCCGCGAATAATGCCTTTGGCAATAGTAGTAGCCTCCATGATATCGGTGATATTTCAGCTAGAACCCTCACCGCCTCTAGGAAAATAATTGCCAATAGTATTAACGGGAATGAGAAGGGGATTTTTTTTACAAGTGGTGGAAGTGAAGCAAATATAGTAACGATTCAATCATTATTAAATGGTATTAATCCAAGCAAAAAACATATTATTACATCCGGAAATGAACATTCCTCTCTTCATACCTTTTTTAAAAAACTTGAAGCAGTGGGTTATGATATCACTTTTTTACAATTAAATTACCAAGGAGTGATTTCGCTTGAACAGGTACAAAAAGCGTTAAAATATGAAACAGCTTTAGTTTCTATTCAGCATGGAAACTCTGAAATCGGTGCAATTAACCCTATCGAAGAAATTGGTGCGTTTTTAAAAGAAAAAGAAGTTATTTTTCATAGTGATTGTGTTCAAACTTTCGGGAAAATTCCTCTTGATGTCAAACATATCGATGCTATTAGCATCTCAAGCCATAAAATATATGGACCAAAAGGAGTGGGAGCAGCCTATATTAACCCGTCTGTACATTGGCTGCCTATGATTCAGGGAACAACACATGAATCAGGCTTTCGCCCTGGAACTGTTGACGTGCCAGGTATAGCAGCTTTTGCAACTGCTGTGAAAGATATCCAGTTATCTCAACAACATTACTATAACCATTTTGTCAAATTAAAAAATCTCTTTACAGAGTTAATAGCACCTTATACAGATATAATTAAAATCGTAAGCTCACATTTACCTCAATCCTTACCAAACATTATCCCATTACTTGTTGAAGGGATTGAAGGTCAATATATTATGTTAGAATGCAATCGTTATGGCTTTGCGATCTCAACTGGAAGTGCCTGTCAAGTCGGCATGCAAGCCCCATCCCGCTCTTTACTGGCATTAGGTTATAATGAACAACAAGCAAAACAATATGTTAGAATTTCATTAGGGAAAGACACAACTTCTGAACAAATAGAAGAATTTGTAAAAGTACTCATCAAAATAATAAACAACTACTAAAAACATGATGGATACGATGGAAAGGAACTGTTTTAATGAGCTCTGAAAAATTATTAGGAGAAGAACGAAGAAATCTCTTATTAGATAAGTTAATGAAGGCTGACCAACCTATTACAGGAGGAGAACTTGCGACATTTGCCAGTGTAAGTAGGCAGGTTATTGTTCAAGATATTTCTCTATTAAAAGCAAAAAACCACCCCATCATCGCAACAAGTCAGGGGTATGTATACCTTGAGAATAACCAAAAGAAAAATCAATTGATCGAACGGATCATTGCATGTAATCATATACCTGAACAAACAAAAGAAGAATTAACAATCATAGTCGATCACGGTGTATTTGTAAAGGATGTGATTGTTGAGCATCCTGTATATGGTGACTTAACAGCTTCCATCAGGGTTGGAAACCGAAATGAAGTAGAAGAATTCATGAAAAAAATTAATCAGCATAATGCATCCTATCTCTCGCAATTAACAGAAGGTTTGCATTTACACACGCTGCAAGCAGATACAATCGAAAAACTTGATCGTGCTTGTGCTGATTTAAGTAAAGCAGGCTTCTTGGTCAAGGAAGATTTTTAAGTATAATTAGTTAAAAGGTAATAAGCCTCAAATAGCATCGACCCATTTGAGGCTCATCTTGCCTATATACAAATTCATTACGTTAAGATTAAACCTCTTCTTCAATTCCTTGACGAATAAAATATGCTTCGTAAGTGCCCAGAAGTTTTACACCACATCCTAGTGCCTCTAACTCTGCAATTGCTCCTGGTATGAGGACTTCATCTATTTTCATATCAATATCAATAATAAAAAAGTAATTTCCCAAACCAGTTTTCATAGGCCTAGATTCAATTTTAGATAAGTTAAGCTTGCGCCAAGTGAAAGCTGATAAAACTTGATGCAATGCACCAGATTGATCAGATGGTAATGTGATCATTAATGTTGTTTTCTCTTTTTCTGGGGAGAGCTTTGTGCTTGGATATTTCCCATCAATGGTCGGATGTACGATCGCAAAACGGGTATGATTATAATGATAATCATGGATATTTGCTTGAACAATTTCTAATCCATATTCATTAGCAGCAAGTTTATTCGCGATTGCAGCCACTAATTCTTTAGGATGAGTGCTTACGTAATGAGCTGCCGCACCTGTAGATGTTGCATAATCATATGTAATTCCTTTAAAGCACTTATGTAGAAACTTATGACATTGCGCTATTGCATGAGAATGAGAATAAACTCGTGTAATGTTTTTCCAAGCTTCCTTATTTGTTGGATGTACCATAAAATGCTGTTCAATTGGTGAAACAATCTCACCTACGATATATAATGGCTGTTCATGGATTAAATAATCAAGCGTTAAGTTAACCGATCCTTCAAGTGCATTTTCAGTCGGAACAACTGCAATATCGATCTCACCCTCTGCAACCGCATCAATACATTGAGGAATAGTCGAATAAGCAATCTGCTCGATATCCTCCCCAAAGTATGATTGCACAGCTAAGTGGGTAAATGTTGCTCTTGGGCCTAAAAACCCTACTTTAATTGACAACTGTCTTCAACTCCTTATGCTCCCTGACCTAATATTTCTACTTTATCAACAAATTCTAAACGCCTTAACTTTGCCATCAGATGATTAATATCTTCATTCATTCCATTTGTATTAAGAGATAATGTCACATTTGCTCTCCCCTGAATTGGAATCGTCTGATGTATAGTTAACACATTACAACCTGCATTTGCTACAACTGATAATAGTTGTGAGAGTGTGCCACTTCGATCTTCTAAATGAAAAAAAAGAGTGATTAATTTTTCTTTTACAATTGTATGGAAAGGGAAGACAGCATCACGATATTTATAAAAAGCACTTCGACTCATATCTACACGCTGAACCGCTTCAGCTACTGAGTCAACCTTGCCTCTTTCAATTAATTTTTTTACCTCGAGCGTTTTTTTCATCGCTTCAGGCAGTATATCTTCTCTTACTAAATAAAAGGTGTCATCCTTCATGATTTCCCTCCCACATTTTTCTCAATGTAGATAATTTATCACAATATTGGCTAAATTTCTTCTCTTTTTCTAAGAAAAACGTAAGATTTGTCTAAATTAAGTTGAATTTCAGTAAATCTTTGTTCTATGTAAAGGCTGTTTTCGCATACTTTGTTGTTTTTAATGGAGTTAATGGTGAAAATTTGTTCGTTCCATTGCGCTCCAGACACTCGCTTTCCGCGGGGAGGAAGCCAAGCCTCCTCAGCTTCTCCTGCGGGGTTTCGGCCTTTCCTCTTCTGCCACAGGAGTCGAGTGTCTTCCGCCCATTTCACTTTAGAGTAAAAAATAGTTTTCAAAAGAAACAATCTTTGCGAAAACAGCCTATGTAAAAAAGAGAGCCTAATTTCAGCCCTCTTCATACATTTCTTATTTTATTCAACAAATTCGAATTCATAATCCAATAATTTTACGATATCTCCATCTCCTGCACCACGTTCACGTAGTGCTTCATCAACACCTAAACCGCGGAGCTGTCTCGCAAAACGTCTGACTGATTCTTCTCGCGAGAAGTCTGTCATTTTAAATAGTTTTTCAATTTTCTCACCTGTAAGCACATACGCACCTTCACTATCGCGAGTAATTGCAAAGTTTGGTTCTTCTTTCTTAAATTCGTATACCACTCTGTTTTCTGTTGCTTCTTCTTCATAAAGTGGAAACTCAGGAGTCTGTTCAATCGCATCAGCTACTGCATATAGAAGCTCACGAACACCTTCTCTGGTAATAGCAGAAATCGGGAAAATTTGAAGTTCTTCCTTAAGCTTTTTCCTGAATTCAGCTAGATTTTCCTCTGAATCAGGCATGTCCATTTTATTAGCGACAATAATTTGCGGTCTCTCTGTTAAACGCAAATTATATTCCTTAAGCTCTGCGTTAATGGTTAAATAATCTTCATAAGGATCTCTTCCTTCTAAACCGGACATATCGATAACATGCACGATCACACGGGTACGTTCAATATGTCTAAGGAATTGATGACCCAATCCAACCCCTTCATGAGCGCCTTCAATTAATCCAGGTAAATCAGCCATAACAAAGCTTCGACCATCTTCAGTTTCGACCATCCCTAAATTAGGAACAAGGGTTGTGAAATGATATTCAGCTATTTTCGGTTTTGCAGAAGAAACAACCGATAATAATGTTGATTTTCCTACACTTGGAAACCCAACTAAACCTACGTCCGCAAGAACCTTCAATTCTAAAATAACATTTCGCTCAATACCTGGCTCACCATTTTCTGAAAGCTCTGGAGCTGGATTTGCTGGAGTAGCAAATCTTGAGTTACCGCGACCACCACGACCACCTTTAGCAATAACAGCCTGTTGACCATGCTCCGTTAAATCGGCAATAATTTGTCCCGTTTCTTCATCGGTTACAACTGTACCAGGGGGGACTTTCACTATCATTGGAGAAGAGTTTTTTCCGTGCTGATTTTTCGACATCCCATGCTCTCCACGTGGTGCTTTAAAATGACGTTTGTAACGGAAGTCCATTAACGTACGTAAGCCTTCTTCTACTTCAAAAACGACATCGGCCCCATTACCACCGTCACCACCAGCAGGGCCACCTTTTGGTACATATTTTTCACGACGGAACGCAACCATACCGTTCCCACCGTCGCCACCTTTTACATATACTTTGACCTGATCGACAAACATCTGTCTTCCTCCGTTCTAAATACCTGATAAGAAAAGCGCAAGGCGCTAAGCTTCGGCGAATAGCATAAAGCGAATAGGGAAAGAATGTGTTCTTTGCCTTCAATTCCTATTTGACTTATGACCTCGAGCCGATGGCGCCTGGAGCTAGACACTATATTTTTGACTCATCAAGTGAAATTGTTGCTGTTAATTGATATGTATGAACGTCATATTCATCAACACAAATTGAGCCATGATCTTCTCTTTGAAACCAGTTTATCACTAGTTCTTTATCGTTTATTATGCCTTCAAATTCGAAAATGAAACAGACTGTTTCGTTTTCTGAATGCCCTGTGTCTAATCTGACACATATATGATTATCTCCAGAATGCTGAACGACACCATCTAGTATATCCAAAAACTTCTTGCTCCAATGTGTGATTGGTTCATCAAACTGCTCAATATTTTTTTCCTCTCCTAAGACTTCATAGTCTAGTGAAAAGTGTCTGCTGCTCCAATTAAATGTCATAAGGTAGCTTGCAAATAAAGGCATTTTCAAATTACATAGCTTTGACTCTTGCTGTGCTTCAATTACAATCTCTTCTATAATATCTTGAACTCGATCGTATTTTTGTAAAGAAAGATTTCCCTTAATTAATTGCAGCTTGTTCATCCAGTCATGACGTGAATGACTCAAAATATTAACAATATTTATCTCATTTTGTTTAGTTTTCATACATTTTCTCCTACTATCTAAAAAAGTTATTTTCATTAAGGAGTTAATACTAATTTTTAGACTGTATTAAAAATTATAACAAACATTGTTATAGAACATAAGGAGTATTTTTTTCTTTCGTTAAATGGACGAGTCTAAAAGAGCTTCCATTCAACTTTAGGCGCTAGAAAAATTCATGTTGTAAGAATATCAATCTCATCTATAGTTAGATTTCAAATTGGAGCTAATAGAAGATTAGTAATAGAAGCGTTTTGTAGAGTGTGAATGGTTAATTTTTTCTGTATCAACATTTATATTCACTTACATCTATTTTGAAGTTAGCTACTATAAAACCCATTGAAAAACTACATCTAAAAAGAAGCCTTAAAAAAACTCTAACCTGATGTCAGGCTAGAGTTTTTAGTAAACTTATGCTTCTTGTGCTACTGGGTATACGCTAACTTTTTTGCGGTCGCGTCCGAAACGTTCGAACTTAACAACACCATCAACTTTAGCATATAGCGTATCATCACCGCCGCGGCCAACGTTTTCACCTGGGTAAATTTTTGTACCACGTTGACGGTAAAGAATTGAACCACCAGAAACTAATTGACCATCTGCACGCTTAGCACCAAGACGTTTTGAGATAGAGTCACGACCGTTTTTAGTCGAACCTACCCCTTTCTTAGATGCGAAGAACTGAAGATCTAATCTTAACATGAAGTTTCACCTCCTGCTTTGTTCATATGATACCGAAATATATTGTCCATAGTCTCTTTCGATTGTTTGGAGAGATACGACCATTCCTTCTAACAATAATTGAACTTTATCACTCGTTGATTCGTCGAGGCCTGACGGGATCTTCACTTGGAGAAACCCACCTTCACCTTGATCAATTTGTGGTTCAATATCTGTTAGTGAAAGAACTGCATTCACAGAACCAAAAGTTACAGCTGATGCTCCTGCACAAACAAGATCCTTGCCGTATTCATCGAATTCAGCATGTCCAGAGAGTGTGAACGATGTTATAAGTCCCTTATTTGAACGATAAATTTTTGCATTTATCATTTCAAATCGCCTTACGCGTTGATTTTTTCAATCACAACTTTTGTGTATGGCTGACGGTGACCTTGCTTTTTACGGTAGTTTTTCTTCGCTTTATATTTGAAGACAGTGATTTTCTTTTGACGACCTTGCTTTTCAACTTTCGCTGTTACAGTCGCACCGCTAACAGTTGGGCTACCAACTTGAACGTTTTCTCCACCTACAAATAAAACTTTGTCAAACGTTACCGATTCACCTTGATCAGCACCTAGTTTTTCAACGTAGATTACTTGACCTTCTTCAACCTTGATTTGTTTTCCACCAGTTTCGATAATTGCGTACATTCTATGCACCTCCTATAAACTAAGACTCGCCAAAATCAGGTGAATGCTAGGCATTGCTTTAACCTTGATCTGAGCGGTTGTAGGCACGGGTGCGCTACAAGTCATAACATGTAACATAATATCAAATAACCATAGATTATGCAACTAATTTTTTTGGCAGTTAAAGGTCCGCGTTACTTTACTCTTTTGATAATTGATTGTTTATCACCAATTTGCTTAATCCGATAGCTTGGTAGGGAGGAGAAATTATCCGTGAAAATTAATTTGAATTTCAACACATCCTCAAGCTTGTCCATATGCGCACCATTTGTTCCCTTTACAAGCTCAATTACTTCACTTGAGGCTTCAATCCACATCGCTTCCTCGTCCATGAATTGATATTCCCACAATTCTCTTTCTAGCTTATACGCCACAGCTTCAGCTGACAAAGTTCGTCCTGTACCATTACATGTTTTACATCGATCTGTCAAATTCCTTACAAGGGGCTGACGAATTTTCTTTCTTGTTATCTGTAAAATATTCAATTCGGTAAAGCCAAGTATTTTGTGTTGAACACGATCCTTTTTCATTTCATGTACCATCGTATCAAGGATTTTTACTTGGTCTTCTTTGTTTTTCATATCAATAAAGTCAATTAAAATGATCCCACTAAGATTTCTTAATCGTATTTGTTTTGCAATTTCGATTGCAGCTAATTGATTTGTTTTTAGGACAGTGTCACGCATCGATAATTTCCCGGAAAATTTCCCAGTATTCACGTCAATAGTCGTCATCGCTTCTGCAAGCTCAATCACAATATATGCACCATTTTTCAACCATACTATTGGCTTCAGTAAATTCTCTATTTCCTGTTCTACTTTATAAATTGAGAAGATTCCTTCTTTTTCGTCATGGTATTTTATTGATGAATGAGGGTATAGATGTTTCAACTGTTGAACACGTTCAATTTGATCGCTTATTAAGGTATCTTCTTCTTTTACTGCGATTTCGGTTAACATTCGGTCAACAAAGCTTTTGGCTTCAAACACACAAACAGGTTTATCACTTGTTTTGTACTTAACATTTAAGAACTTCTGCTTTAATGTCATATACTCATTTTCTATTTCCTCATTTAAGCGATCCTTTGAGTCTGTACGAAAAAGAATCCCCTCCTGTTCCTGACACAATTTTTGAGCTAGTTGCAGAAGGCGATTTCTCTCTTTTTCATCATCTATTTTTTTCGATACAGCCTCATAGTTTCCAAAAGGCATATACACGAGTAAGCTCCCACCGAATTCAAGATTCATTGTTAGTTTGGGCCCTTTTTGTTCAGTACCCGTTTTTGTTACTTGAACAAGAATTTTTTCTCCTTCTCTTACATAATGAGAAATCGATGATTTTATTTCAGTTTGATTTGATTGTTTAAAACTTACAAGATCATTTCGATGAAGATATCCATTTTGCGATAAGCCGATATCGACAAATGCTGCTTGCATACCCGGAAGTACCTTTTTTACACGTCCAATATAAATATTTCCGACAATCTCATCTTGAGAAGAATAGCTTTGGTGTATTTCGGCAAGTTCATCTTTTTCAAAAATAGCACAACGAACTTCATTTACTTTTTCATTTATGATAATTTTACGCACGTTTTGTTATACTCTCTTTCTTTGTCTACAAATGGTTTACGTTCATTTTACTACAACAACCTTTTTCTAGCATCTATCTTCCTTAGTTTTAACAAAGTGATTCAGTAGTCATACACGAGATCACCTATTTTAGACTCTGTTAATTTATTTGCAAAAAAAGCATGCAAAAGTTCATTTTCGTCCAATTCAAATACCTTTATACCATTTCTCTCAACAATAATTAGATGCTTACACCCTCGTTGAAATTGTAACAGAACATCATAGACCAGCTCAGATTCCTCGACCACAATTGGTTTAATCCGATTGATAGGATTTTGTTTACCATAATACCTCGCCATTAAAAATCTCATGCAACTGTACATTCTATTTTTATGCTCATGATAGAGACTGTAAATAAGAAAGCTAGTGATGATCCACATATTTAAATGGGTAGGAGATAAAAAGAGAATAGCTGATACGTAAATGCATAAAAAGATAATCGACGTCACCATCATATAGGAATGAGCTTTTTGATATGACCAATGATTTGAAAATAAAATAAATATTAATTTGCCCCCATCAAGTGGCCAAACAGGCAGTAAGTTAAACAGGAGAATCGAAACGTTGTAAAACGTGAACATATGATAATCAGAGGTGGTCATAATATGACTAGCATGTAGGAGAAAAACAGCCCCCTGTATCCATAGATGCTGAAGAGGTCCTGCCAAAATAACTATACACTCTTCCTTCAACGAGCGATTACCATGTTCATCGACTTCTGCAACACCTCCAAACGGAAGGAGCATGATTGATTTTATCCTCCAAGAAAAAAAATGAGCGCTAAATGCATGGCCCATTTCATGTACAAAAATAATGATCATTAAAAAGAACAGTTGTTTAAAGTTAGCAGTTACAACGCTTATTGTAATCATGACCCATAACAAAGGATGTATATGAATTTTTTGGAGAAGTGTTAGGTATCTATTCAAATTGTATCACCTGTATTGGGTCAATAAAGGAATCACCCTTTTTAATGGCAAAATAATAAGTACCTTTTTGATTATCGGATAGCTTTATTTTGCCTAACTCTTTCCCTTTTTCAACAAAATCATAGAGTGGAACATCAATTTTATCTAAGTTCCCGTACCATGATTTAGTACCATCAGAATGTTGAAGGACAATTGTTAGACCCGTGTCTTCCTTTTCGCCAGCTTCGATGATGATCCCCTCGTTCATAGCTTCAACAGAAGGTCTATTGGTTTCAACCATAATGCCCTGGCCATTATCTTTGAACGATTCTAACACCTTTCCAGAAGCTGGGACTGCAAGTTCAGCAACCTGTGTGTCACTTTCTGTTTCTTTACTATCAGATGAATTTGTATTAAATAAGGCTAACGGCTCACCAAATTGATCTCGATACCACTTAGATACAGTAGCAAACTGAAACTCTTCTTCAAGTGAATAATGAACAGCCTTTTTTGCTTGGTCAAACATAGGGGAACCGTTTTTAAATACAATTGCTGATAATAAGACTAAGACAGCTGAAAATAAAATTTTAAACATAAAGACCTCTGTACGAAAGAGTGGGTGAGCACCATTGTTTTTTCCCGGCCCACCTTCATAGGTTGGAGGTGAATATACACCACCATATCGTTCCTCATCACTTATAAATAATGATGTTCTCTTTGATTTTTCTTCGCCATTACCACTTGGTAAACCGCGTTCTCGCTTTCGTTTAGCTATTCTTTTCCTTACTTCATCCGCTCGATGACTCATCCCCATCCATCCTTTTGGCAAGTTTGTACAAGTATATGTCTTGTCCAGAAGGGATATGAATGTTTTCTTTAGAAAAAGCTGGTTTCAACTTTGTTGCTTTAAACTAAATCAGGTTGGTTGATTTATCCTCCAGGATGCAGCACCTTCCCGCAGCTTTTACAGGAATCTCACATACCATCTCAACCTAATCAGTTTTATTCAAAGAACATCTTCTATAACAACAAATTATAGAAAAGAGCCTTAGAAAAAGAAAAAAGACTAGTATCTCATCTAACCAACCTGATTGGTTTTAGATATTGAAACTAGTCATTCTGATTTTACTATAAAACTATCAATCTAACTCTAAACGCGCACACCAAAGAATTTCTTTAATTTGACCAACATACCTTTATTTGGTTCTTCTAGAGATTGTAATGGAACAGATTCACCTAAGATACGACGTGCAATATTCCGATATGCTATTGCAGCACGGTTGTTTGGATCCATTGCAATTGGTTCACCATTGTTTGATGCTTTGATAACATCATCATCATCAGCTACAATCCCAATAAGATCAATCGATAAATGAGTGACAATCTCATCGACATCTAGCATGTCCCCATTTTTCACTAGGTGATTTCGGATACGATTTATGACTAGCTTTGGTGGTTCAATTTCTTCTTGTTCTAACAAACCAATAATTCGGTCTGCATCCCGAACAGCAGATATTTCAGGTGTTGTGACAACAATCGCTTTATCTGCTCCCGCTACTGCATTTTTATATCCCTGTTCAATTCCAGCTGGACAGTCAATTACGATATAATCATAATCTTGTTTTAATTCATTAATTAGCTTTTTCATTTGTTCTGGTTTAACAGCAGTTTTATCACTTGTTTGTGCTGCTGGTAATAAGTACAGTAAATCTTCAAATCGTTTATCTTTTACAAGAGCTTGATGTATTTTACAACGTCCTTCTATCACATCAACCAAGTCATAGATAATTCTGTTTTCAAGTCCCATTACGACATCCAGGTTTCGAAGACCGATGTCTGTATCTACTAGACAAACACGTTTGCCTAATATAGCTAAAGCTGTCCCAATATTTGCTGACGTCGTTGTTTTCCCAACGCCACCTTTACCTGAGGTAATGACAATTGCTTCACCCATTGTTAGATTCCTCCCTCAAACCTTGTTAAATTTGGTCGTAGATGAGTAAGATGCTGTAATCTTTCAATTACCATTTCTTCATCTTCATTTATATAAGCACATTCCATTTCACTACCCTCATTTGGGATATGATCTGGAGCTCGATTGATAATATCACCAATTCTAAGCTGTGAGGGCTTCATTATCGAAGCAGCAATAACAGCATGTTGGTTTCCATCAACACCTGCGTGAGCAATCCCCTTTAACGCTCCTAGTATGAAAATATTTCCTGCGGCACTAACAGTTCCACCAGGATTTACATCACCAATTAGAAGTAAGTCGCCCTTAACCTTTAAAATCTGTCCTGAGCGGACAATCTTTGCAACTGAAACAACCTCTGTTTCCCTTTTTAATCTTAGGGCCTCATCCTTAGTCATCACATTGCTTTCAATTGATTCAACTAAAAGATTACGCTTTTGTTTGATAACTGATTCTAGTTTTTCTCGCTGATTCGTATTAACAAAACGGTTTCCAACCTTAACATTTACTCCAATAACAGGACCAGTTTGTTGTACATACTGCTTTAATGACAGCATTTCTTCTAGTTCTTGGAGCAATTGGTCAAAAGAACATGAATCATCGAGATGCAACGTTAAGCCATCTTTCGTGCCTTTTATCGTAACATATTGTTGTTTTTGGACCTTCATGACGTTCACCTCAACGATTTTACTATTCGACAGAACTGCCCTAAATCCTTTTTTTACGTGATAATAAAGTCATAGTTTTTAAATTACTGTTTGAATGATCCATCTTCAGATTCAGCAATTTTTAATTTTGTTAAAAACGACTTCAATGGAAAAATAAATAACATTGCGAAAACCAGGTTAATGGCAAGTGTAGATAGCAACCTTTGTGTTGTAAATAAGTATAACGACATATTTGTCGTTCCGATCAAATAATTTATACCGTATACATAAAACTCAAGTATAGCGATTGCGAGAATTGAAAGGAAAATAACGATAAATATTTGTCCATGTAGTACCTTCATCGCTTTTGAAATAAGATACGCCAGAAACCCATAGGCAAATAAATAAATACCGATTACTTCAATATAGACAACATCATGTAGAAACCCAAAAATTAAACCAAATAACATTCCTTGTGTCCGGTTTAAATAAACGGTTATAAAAATGACAAGAATCAAGACAAATCTAGGTATATATACATAATCTTCTCCTAAAAAAGGAACATGCACAAGATGTGCGAAGGAACTTTCACTAATAAATGCAAATAAAACAAGAAAAGGAAGAATGAAACGCCTCAACATTATTCCTCCTCTTCCTCTGTCATTGCCTCAACTGGGTCCACTGACGGGGCAACACGATCCGCAACCCAAACACGATCAATATCATAAAAGTTAGCAGCTGGTTTTATATAAGCCATTTGTTCTAAACCATACGAATCTGGCTCTACTTCCATGATTTCTCCAATCACAATTCCACCTGGAAAAACGCCACCAGTTCCAGCTGTTATGACTTTTTGACCTTCAACTAGCTTTATATCAGATTCAATCCTACGAAGTAAAAGTGCCCCTTTTTCCTCATCATAGCCTTCTATTAATCCCGTTACTTTTTCGTTATTACTATTTTTTTTACTATCTTCTTCTTTTCCGTCTTCACTCTCGTTTATTTCCAATGGTTGTACCTCAGCCGATATTCTATTCTTCAAATCTGTGGCACTTAATAACTGAACTGTTGATGAGAATTGTGAGGTGGATTTTACTTTCCCAACTAACCCTTGTGCCGTGATAACCGCCATGTTTGGCTCAACGCCATCTTGTTCACCTTTATCAATTGAAATATAGTCATACCATCTATCTGGATTTCGTCCAATAACAGCTGAAAAAATAGGATTATATTTTCGTATATCTGAAACTTCTCCAAGTTCAGTTTTTAATTTTTCATTTTCTACCTTATATTCTTGAAGATCTGCCTCAAGCTGCATATACTCATCAAGTCTACTTTTAAGCAATTCATTTTCTTCATATGTATTTTTAAGATCTTTTACATTCCCAAAAAAATTTGTCACATATGTAGCAGGCTTATGAAAAATAGATTGAAAAACACTTACAGTATCTTGCAAGAATTGCTCTGGCCATGACAGCTCTCGATTGTCCTTTAACGAAAAACCAATTAATGACACTAAAACAATAACACTAACTAGTAACAAGATAAGGCGTTTATTTAGAAAAAACTGTGGCATATGAACACCCTCTTATCCAATTTAAAAACACACCGGAAAAGTAATAAGTAGCACAGCACCTCGGTCAGCTCCGACTAGCATAAGACGCAATTGAATAGAAGACGTTCTTTGTCTTCAATTCAATTGCGTCTAGACCCTAGAGGAGCCAGGTATCTTACTTTTTCCACAAAAGTAAGACTGCTGGAGCTAGACACCAAAACTAAGTACAGAATTTTATACTTCCTGATCTTAGAACAAAGTATCCTTACTTACATGTTACCGGTGTTTCACTATTATTGCGAACCTTTTGTTAACGACTGTCTCTTGCTTTATTTTTAAATAAATGAATATGCTCTAATGCTTTACCTGTACCAATCGCAACACAATCCAGTGGATCTTCTGCAATTAATACTGGCATATTTGTTTCTTCTCCAATGACTTTATCTAAGTTGCGGAGTAATGCTCCTCCACCCGTTAAAACAATTCCACGATCCATTATGTCTGCTGCAAGTTCTGGAGGTGTTTTTTCTAACGTATTTTTAACCGTATCTACAATTGTGTAAACTGTATCTTTTAACGCCTCAGCAATTTCTGCCGCTGTGATTTCAATTGTTTTTGGCAAGCCTGTAAGAAGGTCGCGACCTCTAATATCCATATTTTCCACACCATCAGGTGAACCCGCAGAACCAATTTCAACTTTAATGGCTTCGGATGTTCGATCACCAATCATTAAGTTATAGGTCTTTCTAATGTATGTAATGATGGCTTCGTCCATCTCATCACCCGCAACGCGAATCGACTGACTAGTTACAATTCCGCCAAGGGATATAATTGCTACTTCAGTTGTACCTCCACCAATATCAACCACCATACTTCCTGTTGGTTCCCATACTGGTAGATTTGCACCAATTGCTGCTGCGAAGGGCTCTTCAATCGTATATGCATCACGGGCACCAGCTTGTCTTGTCGCGTCAATAACAGCTCTTTCCTCAACCGCTGTTATACCTGATGGAACACAAACCATCACATAAGGCTTTCTTGAAAAAACACCTTTCGTTTTCGTTGCCTGCTTAATATAATATTTCATCATTGTAGCCGTTGTTTCATAATCCGCAATAACTCCATCTTTCATAGGTCTTAATGCGACAACATTTCCCGGTGTACGACCGATCATGTTTTTGGCATCATTCCCAACTGCCACAATCTGCTTTGTATCTGTTTGTAAAGCCACAACTGATGGCTCACGAACAACAATTCCTTTTCCTTTCACAAACACAAGTGTGTTTGCCGTCCCTAAATCTATCCCAAGGTCTCTTGTACCAATACCGAACATAGGGTGTATCTTCCTTTCCGAAACGAAATATACTTTATTACTTTTATTTTTAGGAAAGTTGACAGAATACAACTTTCTTCTTTAAGAGGGTAAGCTTGCTTGTCATAACGAACAGTGTCGATTTTACGTTCGTCACTACCTCTTCATTCTTCCATAAAAACGAAGAGTTTTTTTACTTCCCTAAAAAACTCATAAATCTTATTATATCGTAATTACTCAAAAAAAAAAGTATTAGATATAGCCTTTTTCTTTTAGACTGACATATTTTTGTTCACCGATGATAAGATGATCCAAAAGTTCTATTCCTAAAACCTTCCCACATTCAGATAGACGTTTAGTCACTTCAATGTCTTCTCTACTTGGTGATGGGTCTCCTGATGGATGATTATGTATACAAATTAATGAAGCGGCCGAGCGTTTTAAAGCTTCTTTGTATACCTCTCTCGGGTGAACGATGGATGCATTGAGACTTCCTATAAATACGGTTTGTTTATGCAGCACTTGATTTTTTGTATTTAAATATAAACAAACAAAATGCTCCTGACTTAAAAAACGCATCTCCTCCATGACATAATCAGCGCCATCCTTTGGAGAGCGGATTACAAAACGGTCTTCATATGTCAAGCGGTTCATTCGACGACCTAGCTCAAGGGCAGATAATATTTGAACAGCTTTTGCCATTCCAATCCCAGAGATCGTCGTAATTTCCTCAACAGAGGCATCGTTTAACAACCTTAAACCTTCAAAATGCTTTAAAAGTTTTTGGGAGAGGTCTAATACTGATTCTTTTTTTGTTCCAGTTCGTAATAAAATTGCTAATAATTCTTGATTCGATAGCTTGTCAGCGCCTTCACTCAACAAGCGTTCTCTAGGTCTTTCATCCTGTGGGAAGTCACGGATTTTAAAGGTTGATGGTTCCATTTATCCTCCTTTGTTCCCTTTCTGCTCAAAACATTTTTTTCTCTATAATATCTTGTTCCTATCCTACTGTTTTATGCCATATAAGACAGTCTGTTTACATTTTACCATTTAAATCCAGAACGAATAAGTTCTCTTTTAGTTCTAGCGATAGGCAAGCCTACAACTGTATAATAATCTCCCTTGATTTCTTTCACAAGAAGTGCACCAAAGCCTTGTATACCATAAGCACCTGCTTTATCCATCGGTTCTTTTGTGCTCACATATTCTTCAATTTCCTTTTGTGTTAATGGGTAAAATGTCACACTTGTTTTTTCATAAAAGGAATGATATTTCTTGTTGTGAACGATAGACACACCCGTGTACACTTCATGCGTTTTACCGGAAAGCATTGTTAGTATTTCGATAGCCTCTCGTTCGTTCTTCGGCTTTCCTAACATTTTCCCTTCGTAAACGACAAGTGTATCAGACCCTAACACATAAGCATCTTGATACGATTTGGCGACATTTTCCGCTTTTTGCTGAGCTAAAGATTGAACCATTTCTGAAGGATGAAGATTTTCATCAACAACCTCCTCTACCTCACTAACAATTACTTCAAAGGAAAGTTTGAGGAGCTCTAGAAGTTCTTTTCTACGGGGAGAAGCTGAAGCTAAAATGAGGTTTGTATCCATTTTAAAAACACCCTTTCTTCGTTTCAGATTAGAAGATACTTCTATATCTTACCAAAGGAGTATTTTTTGGACAATTTATCAATTTTTAATTTTCTGTAGAACAACAGAAAAAATATGTTAAGAAACCCTTTCCTCATGAATAGAGTGAAAGGGTTACACGACTTCTCTACTTAGATTGTAATAATTGCACAACTTCTAGTAATATTTGCTGAGCTTCCCAACCTTGGTTACCCTTTATTTTCGTTGATGCCTCTAAAAGCTTTTCAATTGAAGCTGTTTCTTTTTCAGTACCTGTTTTTATTGCTTTTAGTTGTTCTTCAACTTCTGTTAATTCATCAGGATTCATTACTTCACCATTAATAACAGAAGCAGATCGTTCAGTTAAAGAAGTAATGGAATTTATCCATTGATCAGGTGTTTGTGTCGTTTCAATCGAAAGAGAGAGCTGCTTTCCTCCCCAAAAATCACTGAATTGTTGCTCTTTATATTTTTCATTCATCGCATTTGTCTGAGTCTTTTCCTTTCCTAATCCAGCTAAAACAGTAAAAGACCCATCTGTTTCAATAACGGCAGAAGCAAAGCCTTTTTGCTGGATATCAGCTGCAACAGTGTCAGCACCTTCTTTTGCTGAGAAAATTCCTCCCTGTACAGCATAAAGGTTGAGAGTAGCAGCCTGAGTTGCACTTGATGGAGGTTCCTGAGAATTTTGATCAGGTGTATCAGTTGCTGTTGGTTCTTCTGTGACCACCTCATCGATAGGTGTTGCTGTTGCTGGTAAATCTTCATTTGACAAAAAGTTTAGCGCTATATATCCAAAGCCCACTCCTAAACCCACAGCTAAGGTGACAACCGTTACGATTTGCTTCATAGGAAACGGAACGACGTTTCGTTTTCTATTCGTTTTATTTGAATATTGAAATGGTGTGACGTTTTGATTAGAATATATTTTCTTTTTCTTAGTAGAACTTACCACCTTCGGATCTTCTTCAAAGATTGGTTCTTCATCAGGTAAAAGCCAAGGAAACTCGTCTTCTTCCTTTTTAGCAGAAGCCATTTCCTTTTCTGCCTTTAGTTTTTCTTCCCATGAAGATATCTGGTATTCATTTGTTGACTCTCTTTTTTCTGTTAAAGGACGGTCCTTTCCATTTATTTTAATTTTAACTGTATCTGAGGTCTGCTTGTCCATATGCCTACCACCCTTCTTTATTGCACGATCATTCATATTGATCTAATGCTAACAGAAGGATAAAAAAAAAGAACAAGACATTTGTCGTCTCATCCTTAATACTTTTCGCCATTTTTTGACAGCATTTACTCATCTTCTTCATCTTCTTCATCTACTTTTCATTAGTAAATGGATTTTCTTTGTCACTTGGTTCAGGTGTGAAAAAGGGTGGGAGCTGTTCACGAAGTGCTTCTAGATTTGGTAAATAAAAAGTCGAAACAACAACATTGTAAACAAATTGACCATCTTCATTATTTTCTTCTAGTAGATGAATTACTTCTGGCTTTCCTTCTACTTGGACTGATTCAATTTGTGTCAATCGTTTAGAATTTTCTAATTGTCTAAGAAATTCTTCTAATTCATAATAGCTAGGAGAGGTAACAGTCAAATCTACCGTTAATTTCTCTAAGCCCTCTGGCATTACTTCTTCCTTTGCCGCTTCAGTGTTTACGTCTCCTCCATCTTCTTCATCATCCGCATCTAATTCTTCCTCATCTGTCTCAATGAGTTCATTATCTTCTTCCTCTACTGAAACTGTTTCCCCATCTTGAAATGCTAAAGTAGTAATCAGACTGTTTGAAATGGTTTCTGCTTTTTCTAAATCTAATAGAAACTGTTCTTCAAACGGACTAACAGGTAATATTTTTTGTAATTCAACAGCTGATAATAATGTACCTTCACTACTTCCTTTATTAGACTTCTGTAATGTTTGAATAAACGTGTTTTCCGTTTCTATTTGATTTTGTAAGCTTTGTATTTCCAGCGTTTTCGGCTGAAGGAGAATTAAATACGAAAAATAAGCGATTAACCCAGAAAAAACAATGATAAGACCAAGGAGGATTGTATGTTTTTTTCTCCATTTAATCATTGCTCTTCATCCTCCTCTTCAACCGCTTTTAAGGCATTTCGATCAATTTGTAGTTGATATGTTGCAAGATAGCGAGGAACAGCATCTTCCGCGTCTTCAAGTGGAACTGCTTCTACTGTTAATAACTTCACTTCTGTCATCAACTCTGAACTCTTTAAACGACTTAAATAATACGCCGCTTCTCTAGATGATTCAAATTGAACAACTAAGTTTAATGATGCATTATTAACATAGTCTAGACTATAAAATAAACCTTTGTCAGGTAGCTTTTTAGTCAATTCCTGTAAGAGTGGAACAAAATCCACTGGGAACTCTTCAGACCATTTAATCGCTTCTTCCAATTCGGCAACTGCCTTAGAACTACTTTCTTGACTAGCTTGCTGTTGAAGAACATTTGATTGTTGCTGTAGCTGCTGATATGTTTGCTCAAGTTCTGCAAATTGTTGATTTTTCTGTGAGATGAATGTAAATATGGTCGAACATACCCCTGATAAAATAATCGCCATAACAAGTACAACGACTAAATTGGTGTAATTTCGTTGTTGTTTTTGTGGGAGTAAATTAATTTCCGCTAACATGATTACTTTACACCTCTTTTAATGCTAATCCAAGCACTCTATGAAACTTATTAGGAACAGCGATGTTTTTATTTGTGTAGACCTTCGTTTGTGGATAAGAAATTTTTATTGTTGTAACCGACTCTTGTAAAGTTTTCATGAATTCATTTATATATGGATTATCACCTAACAAAACAATTTGTGTGATTTGGTGGTCTCCTTGATGAAGGCTGAAACGATAAAAATTAATAATTTTTTCGATTTCTTTTGCCATATCTTGAAAATGAACTGAGAGTAAGTCTTTGTCCTTTATTTCATATTGATAATAGATTTGAGTTTCAGGTTCAAGTTTATAAGACCAGTTTTTAATCATTCCATCTAATTGTAGATGACGAGTAAAAATAGGCTTTAACTTTTCAAAGATACTAAAAATAATAGAGTCAAGCTTTACTTCAACCATAAGCGTGTTATCTTTTTCCGAAACAAACTTTTGGTTATAAAGTAATCTATAATTAGAAAGTGCTGACAAATCTGCTGCACTTGCATCTAATTTAAGATCATCTAGTAAGTCTGTATATTCGTTTATTACTGATTCAGGTGCAGCAAATAATAGGATTTCCTTGTGCATTTCTGTTTCTTGAAGAGAAACGAAATCAAATACAGGTTCTTCAAATGGAAGATGAATATTATGACCGAGTTCCAAGTAAAGATACCCTTTTATTTCATCATCCTTTAAATCATTTGGAACCTTAACTTTTCGGACACTTACAAAGGCATCTGGTGTAATAAAGCGAACCTGCTTCCTTTTCACGCCCCAATCATGAATAAGTTGCTCTAAAATCATCGACAGCTTTTCAGGATCCTTTATACTGCCACCCACTACTATGCCTTCAGGAAGGTAGGATTCCACAAAACGATTGACGACAAGAGGTTCTACACTTTTCAGTTCAAGTAATTGAATAGAGTAATTCGATATATATAAGTTCACTGCATGTTGTTTTTGAGAAAAAAAACGAATAGCCACCTAAAAACCCCCTTCTTAATATAAGTAAGAAAAGAAATACGTTATATACAAATCAATCAAATCCTTGCCAAAGAAATAGGCAATAAGTGCACCCATCACAAGGAATGGTCCAAAAGGAAATGGCTTCCCTTTTTTAATGAAGCCCATCATCATGCCGATTATACCTACAACTGTTCCGAATAATGTTGCTAGAAAAAAGCTTAGTAAAACTAGTTTCCAGCCCAACAAAATTCCAAATACGGCTAGTAGCTTCATATCACCACCACCCATGCCACCTCGGCTGACTAAAATAATTACAAGCGGCACAGCTATTCCAACAAGTAATCCAGCAAGTGGATCCCACCAAGACTCTGTTTGGATAAACATTAATTCTATCAAAAATAGGATAAGAAAAAACAGATTCACCCTGTCAGGGATTATCATATATTTTATATCAGACACAATCACAATCATACACAGTGAGATAAGTGACCAAGCAATAATCAATTCTTTTGACCATCCCACCAAAAATGGTGAAATCGTAAAAAGAATCGCTGTCATAAGCTCCACTAAAGGATATAAAACAGAAATCGGTGTTTTGCAATGTCTACATTTACCATTTTGAAAAAGATAAGATAAGATAGGAATTAATTCTAAAGTGGATAGTCTGTTGTTGCATACAGGGCAAGCTGAGCTTGGGTATGCAATCGATTTTTTTAATGGTACACGTAAGCCCACGACATTATAAAAGGAGCCTAGTACTGCTCCTAGGATGAAAATATAGATGTGTAGGGTAATAATTGTCAGCATTGTGCTTACTCCTTTTATAGAAAGATAGATAGTCCTACGGGAGGACTATCTATCTTTTCTCATTCTTTATTAAAATGAATTATGGTAGATCAATATTTTTTCTTTGTAAGTTAGTTGCGTCTGGTATAGTAGTTTGTCCAGTCGCTAGAATAACATAATCATGATCATTTGCTTTATTTACTAATTCTACACGATATTCAATATTACCAGCAGTATTTTCAATAACATTTACAACTGTCTCATCAACATTATAGGAGTCATCAGTACTAGGATCTTGGATATCTTCTAGTTGACCATCTTCTATAAGGTCATCTAGAGTGATCTTAGTAGCAGTAGTAGTGATCTCAATGTTATTTGTGTTTACCATCATTCTAGCAGAACTTGCTATCTGCTTTGCATTCGCAATATGAGCATCAATTTTCGAGTTATTAATTAGCCCGCCGATTGCAGGAATCGCAATTGCAGCAATAATTCCTAAAATAACAACAACTGCAAGTAGCTCAATTAACGTCAAACCTCTCTCATTTTTCACTAGTTTTTTTAACATTTTCTCTCCTCCTATAATCATAGTACCTTTTCCCTAATCTCAATTCCATTATACACGAATAATTGAATCTATGAATATAAAAATTTGTAAAATATCTACATCTGAACATGATTAAATATATCAAACATTGGAACAATAATCGCGATGACTATAGTTCCTACGATCCCTGCTAAAAGAACGATCATTAATGGTTCAATTAATGACTTTAAACGATCTGCACTGTTCTCAACCTCTTCTTCATAGAAATCTGCTACTTTTCCTAGCATTTCATCTAAAGAACCTGTTTCTTCACCAATCATAATCATCTGTGTTACAAGAGGTGGAAAAGCCCAATGGTTTTTCATTGGTTCTGTTAAAGAAAGTCCATTTTCAAGAGAAGTTCGGGAATTAGCTATTACTTTAGCGATAACTTCATTTTCCACAATCTTCTCCACAATTGTCAACGACTGTAGAATGGGAACAGAACTTGAAAATAAAGAACTAAGTGTTCTCGTCATTCTCGCAAGCACTGCTTTTTGAATCATACTTCCAAAAATCGGCATCTTTAGTGCCATAACATCTAAATAATACTTTGTTTGTTTATTTTTACGTAAGACATAAAAACCAGAAAAAATTACAACAAAAAATAACAGCACCACAAACCAATACTCCTGCAGATAAATACTTGAATTTAAGACAAATAATGTAATCGCTGGTAGCTGCGCTCCAAAGCCTTCAAACATGGAAACAAAGGTTGGTACAACCGAAATTAATAAGAAAATAACCACGAAAACTGCAACAATAGCAACTGCCATTGGATAAGCTAAAGCTGATTGTATTTTTTGTTTTGTTCGATGCTGTTTTTCATATTGAATTGCGAGTCGTTCAAGAGTTTCTTCCATACTACCGCTTGCTTCACCAGCCTTAATCATATTCACGAACATTGCTGAGAATATTCGCTTATGCTTTGCCGCACTGACTGATAACGCATGGCCTGATTTTAGATCTTCTTCCATTTGCTCCAAAGCTAGGCGTAATGCCTTACTACTTGTTTGCTTTGAGAGAATATTAGTTGCATCAACAATGGTGACGCCTGCTCGAAGTAAAGTAGCAAATTGTCTTAAGTAAATAACAAAGTCCTGAAGCTTAACAGGATTTCCTATTGCTATATCTTTTGTAAGCATCGATTCAGGAATTTCTTCGATTTTGGTCACACGAATTCCTTGTTCACTAAGCTTTAAGACTGCATCACGTTTCGAATTAGCTACAATTTTCCCAGACTTTTTCCCAGTGCGGTCACGACCTTCATATTTAAACCTTGGCATTATTCTTTCATCCCTTGTTTATATGGTAATGCACTTTCTGCAGAGATAATACCCGCGTCTACATATTCTGATAAGGAACTCTCAAAGGATTGCATTCCCTGTGCTCGACTTGTTTGAATAACACTAGGTATTTGATAGGTTTTTTCATTACGAATCAAACTTGAAACTGCAGAATTATTAAGTAAAATTTCAATAACAGCTCTCCGTCCTGATTTATCCACTGTTGGAAATAACCTCTGGGACAGGATCCCAATGAGTACTGAAGCTAGTTGCAGCCTAATTTGCGGTTGCTGATTGGCTGGAAACACATCAATCATTCGGTCTACAGTTGATGAAGCTGACGAGGTATGAAGAGTTCCTAATACAAGGTGCCCAGTTTCAGCCGCAGTGATTGCGGTATGAATTGTTTCCAGATCACGCATTTCACCTACTAAGATAATGTCAGGATCCTGTCGTAATGCCGATTTTAATCCTGAGGCGAAGCTCACTGTATCAAACCCGACTTCACGTTGATCAATGACACATCGTTGATGCTTATGCAAATACTCGATAGGATCTTCCAGAGTTATAATATGACGCTTCATATTCTGATTTATATAATGAATCATTGAAGCAAGTGTTGTTGATTTTCCACTTCCAGTCGGTCCTGTCACTAAAACCAGACCATGAGGCTTTTCAACAATCGTCTTTAAAATAGGTGGCAAATGTAATTCATCTAGAGAAGGGATATTCCTAGGAACAATCCGGATAGCTAATGAGATACATGAGCGTTGTTTAAATGCGTTAATACGAAAGCGAGAAACACCTGGTATACCATATGAAAAGTCTAGTTCACCTTTCTCTACAAAGATGGACCATTTTGATGTAGAAATAACCGCTTTTGCCATTTCCTCGGTATCAGCTGGTAGTAAAATTTCCTCTCCAATTTTCAATAGGTCACCGTTCACACGCATGACTGGTGGAACTCCAACTGACAAATGAATATCAGAAGCATACTTCTGATAAGCATGCTTTAAAATAGAATCAAACTTTGCTTTCAATATTTTCACCTACTCAGTTACTGCCACACGCAGGATTTCTTCTGTTGTTGTGAACCCTTGCTTTACCTTTAGTAATCCATCATCAATTAAAAAAATTGTTTTATTTTTTATTGCTAGCTCACGAAGCTTTGAAAATGGTTCATTATTCATAATGACTCGCTTCATTTCATCATTCAAAACTAGTAATTCATGGATGGCAATTCTCCCTTTATACCCTGTCATATTACATGTCCCGCAGCCTTTACCTCTAACAATGCGATTAATAGATAGTCTCCGTTTTGCAAAAATCTCAATTTCCCTTTTTGTTGGTGTTTGTTCGTCAGCACAATCTCTGCACACTTTTCGAACAAGTCTTTGAGCAACTACACCCGTTAGGGAAGAAGCAACTAAAAAGGGATCTACCCCCATATCTATTAAACGAGTAATTGTTCCTAGCGAGTCGTTAGTATGAAGTGTACTTAAAACCAAATGACCTGTTAAGGATGCACGAACTGCCACATCTGCTGTTTCGCGATCACGGATCTCTCCAACCATAATAATATTTGGATCTTGACGTAATATGGAACGCAGCCCTTTTGCAAAAGTCATGCCGACATTAGAATTTACTTGAATCTGATTTATACCTTCAAGCTGATATTCAACAGGATCCTCAATTGTAATAATGTTCACTTCTTCTGAATTCAAGTGGTTTAAAGCTGCATACAAGGTCGAAGACTTTCCTGACCCAGTTGGACCTGTAATGAGCATAATGCCTGTTGGACTTTCTATTAACTCTTTAAATCTCTTTAAATTTAAATTATTAAACCCTAATTTATTTAGATCATTTAATGTACTACCAAGATCTAATATTCGCATTACAATTTTTTCACCGTAAATCGTTGGAAGTGTAGAAACACGTAAATCAATAGGATGAAACTCTACATGCATTTTTATTCGTCCATCTTGTGGTACTCGGTGCTCAGTAATATCTAAATTTGCCATAATTTTCAGACGGGCGATCAAGACGCTTTGCATATGCTTTGGAAAAGTACGCTCATTTTTTAATATTCCATCCACACGGAATCGGATGAGTACTTTTGTTTCTTGAGGATCAATATGAATATCACTTGCCTTTTGTTGAACAGCATTCTGAAGAATTTGATTGACAAGTCTGACTATTGGTGAATCATCTGATGTGATTTTCTCTTCCTGGACATCTTCTTGAACAGTTAACTGATTCATAATATCTAACATGCCATCATCAGTTTCATAATATTTGTTAATTACTCTTAGAATATCATCCTTTGAAGCAATAGCTGTTTCAATTTGAAAGCCTGTTGCAAGCCGTAAATCGTCAATGACATAAAAATCCATTGGGTCGGCCATTGCAACAAATAGCTTCTCACCTTCCACTTTTATTGGTATTAATAAATTTCGTTTTGCCATTTCTTTAGGTACTAATTTAATTAGATTTTGATCGAAAGGAAAACGATATAAGCTTACATGCGGGATACCTAATTGAAACTCTAAGACCTCAATTAATTGCTGCTCGGTAATATAACCCCTTTCAAGTAACGCATCACCTAAACGTTGACCTTTTCGTTTTTCAGCTAACGCCAATTTTAACTGTTCATCTGTAATGAGTCCTGAATCTAAAAGTAAATCTCCTAATCTCTTTCTCGAATCATTCATAAAATTACCTTCTTTTATATGAGGTTATTTTTCAAGTCCTTTAGTGGGAGTTTCCCAAATTCCATTATCGTCAATTTCATCGTGCTGACTAACAGAAGACTTACCAGCACCACTTTCATCGACTTGCTTTTCAGAGGGGTCATATTCCTCTTCAGGAATGTTTGGATCATTTTCCTCTTCTGCTGAACTCTGTGAATAATCATTTTCAACAATTGCTGGGTTCTCATTAGTTATTATTCTATTAATCAAGCCTGTTTCAATTATTTTATGAGTAGGAGGATAAAAGTCTTCTGAAATCTTTTCTGATTCAACAAGGGCACCACTCGTGTCATAAATCTCTCTGGTTACTTTAACGAATAATCCATCCCGCCCATCTACTTTTACCACTTCTTCCCCTTCTTCTAGCAAGCTGGTAAATCGTACAATTGTCTTAAAAGCATATGAAGTTTGGTCTTTAAACTTAATAGTGTAGCTTTGTAAAAAAGGTGCACCACTTACTCTACTATATAAGCCTTCTTCAGTTAATTGAAAGGTAATGTTGTAGTCTGTTTGGTTGGGATTGAACCACTTCAGATCAGATTTTTCGGGGACAATACTTGCCTCAAGCCCTAATTCAATAAAGTCAGGTAATGTTTGACTCGTATGTCTCTCAATTACAACAAAATTAGTTAGTAAAATCGTTTTATATAGAGATGAAGAAACAACACTTAGCGCTTCTTGTGGAAGCTTGCCTTTTTCCTTAATAAGATCAAGAAAAGAGACTTGTGACTGAGCCGGAACCACTACTGTTCCAAGCGCATCAAGCACCTTTTGAACATCATTTCGGTTAAAAGATGTTGTCAGATTATTTTCGGCAGCTATTGAATTTAAGTCATTTTTCATAAAAGCTTGTATGGTGAAAAATTGCTTTTCATTTGCCATATTGTTCACGGAATTTACAAGTATCTCCTGTAATTGATTATGGTCAATTAAATTAAATTGTTCATTTAGCCTACTTTTTAATTCCGCTTCATAAATAGCTTGATTTATACGTACATTAAACTTGTTATCTTTACCATCTTTAGCTTTTTCGACGGTATCTGGCAAATCCATAATAAAATAATCCTGACCAATGACCAGGTTTTCTTCATTAATAGTAACCTGAAGGTTTTCTTCACTAAACCATGTTGCTAGTCTTTTTTCTAATTTCGTCACAGCCTCAGCTTTTGTCATTTTTTCTATATTGACCGAAGCGATTTGTGTTCCAGGCTTAAATGCCCCCTTGTAAAGAAAGGCATCAAATGCCATTACACCGTAATGAGAGAAGGTGATTAGATAAACAGTGGAAATCATTAATATACAAGTTATTCTCAACCATCTGTTTGCGATCAAAAGCGGTTACTCCTTTTTACATTTCTGTATTCATAGACAATTCAACAAACGTACTTGGACCTTCATCCTGTGCCTTTTTTATATCATCAATGGTTAAAATTGTCCCTTTTGGGATTATTACTTGTTGAGCAGCACCATAAATATCCTTAATAACTGTCTTACCCTCGAGTAAATTAATTTGTTTTTCTTTAATTGTATCAATGACCTCACTATTTATGTCTTCTACCTGACTATTAAAATCCTCTACCTTATTCTCAGTCGAGGCTTTGCTAATTTCGTTCGATTCTTTAGGTTCATTCTCATACGATTCTTTGGTTTCAATCTCATACAATTCTTTAATTTCATTCTTCTCTTCTAGCTTTTCTGCAGATTCTAGTAAAGCAGATGATGCTTCTTCTTTTACAACAAGTATGTCTTTTCCGAACGTTAGAACATATTCTGATTTAATAAAGACATTTTGGTTATTTACAAGCAAATGTAATCCAATAATTAATCCCGTATCTTCATTAACATAAAATTCTTTCGCTTCCCCTAGTAACTGTCCTTTTCGGGTAATAACTCTGGTATCAGTAATTTTAATACGTTTGTTTACAAGCTGATTGGCAATTGGGATTTCATTTAGGTCGATAATGACATTATCGGAATCAATTGTCACAGCAAATTCTCCAATTCCTATTACTTTACTAAACGGAATTGCCTTTACACTCACTTGCCAATCATCATGCTCAACAGTTAAGAAATCAACTGTGCCTTTTTCCGGATTCACTACAAGTGATTTAACACTTCCAAGTTCTAAACCAGCTGAAATACTTATGATTGGTAAACTTATGATTTCAGTACTCTTTTTCATATTGAAACACACCTATTCTCTATATTTTTTAGTTGATAAATTAACCCATGATAATTGTTCAATCAAAATTGGGTAATGCTTTAACTTTTCATTCATCATTTCAGATAATTCTTCAAATTTCTTTACATTTTCTGTTTGGAGATAATAAAATAATAGCTCTTTAGCAAATAAAAAGTAGTCTTTTTCAGACGTTGCCTTGTTAATGGCCTGTTGTAAAATCTGTTCAAATTGTTTTGCAGGTAATACTTTTTTATATTCTATAAATTGTTCCAAGAGCATATCCAACAAGTCATTAGACAATTCACGTCGGTTACCTTCATTTTGGCTTTCACTGTCATCGATTAAGCTCTCTACCATTTCTTTTGATAAAACTTCTTCTGGAATTTCCGTAGCATCTTCTTCTTTAGCAGGGCTCTCTACATTTTCTTCTGATAAAACTTCTTCTGGAATCTCCGTGTCATCTTCTACTTTAACAAGGCTCTCTACATCTTCTTCTAATAAAACTTCTTCTGGAATCTCTGTGTCATCCTCTTCTTTAACAAGGCTCTCTACATTTTCTTCTGATAAAACTTCTTCTGGAATCTCCGTGTCAACCTCTTCTTTAACAAGGCTCTCTACATCTTCTTCTGATAAAACTTCTTCTGGAATCTCCGTGTCATCCTCTTCTTTAACAAGGCTCTCTACATTTTCTTCTGATAAAACTTCTTCTGGAATCTCCGTGTCATCCTCTTCTTTAACAAGGCTCTCTACATTTTCTTCTGATAAAACTTCCTCTTTAATTTCCGTGTCATCCTCTTCATTGTAGATTGACCGGAGGTTATCTTTTTCAGTAACATCTTCGTCCAGTTGTCCCTCAACTTGATCATTATTCATTAAGCTCTCAAAGAGGTCATTTAAATCTGAGGACTCTTCTTCTAAGACTAAGTCTCTTCTTTCCTCATTTATTTGCTGGAGCTCTGCTGGAACTGTGCCTGTTTCGGTAATTCCTTCAATTTCTCGACCTTCAAAAAGTTCTAGTAAATAGTCATCCGACAAAGTTTCTTTAAGTTGCTGCGAATATTTTTCTTCTTCCCCTGTTGTAGCAACCTCTGAGAATGAATTCAATACTACTTTATGCTCTTCCATTTCATCGTCCTTAGAAGAGCTTGAGTCAAGTTGACTATAAAATTCCTCAAAATAGTCTACTTCTTCCTTATTGGGTAAAACGTCGATCTCAGATTCGTTTGTATCCATTACTTCCTGAACTTCTGCTTCAATTGGCTCAAGTTCATTTTGAGTATCGTTTACTTGAATAACTTGTTTTTCTACTGGTGTTAACACTTCTTCATTATTCGTATCAATTGCATCATGTGCTTCATTCAACTCAAATAACATTTGTTTTTTACTCAATAAATAGCCTAGTGCGACCAGTAAGACCAGGATCGCAGATGCAGCTTGCCAAGTCGGCATTATTTGAACTGTAAAGAAAAATAACGCCGCAAATAATATAGCAACTCCTGCAAGAATCATTTTGCCAACATTATGTATTCCAAACGGAAGAATATACATAATTGGAACTAGGAGTATAAAGCCAATTATGAGCATAATATATGTTTTCAAACCATCACCCCACTAGGATTAAGTAATTCTTCCTATTTTTCTATCATTTATTCCCTTAATACTGCTAAAAAACCAAAAAATCGACTTCAACTTATTGTATAATAAAGTCGACCTATTTAAAAGAAGGTAATGCTTGATAACCTAAAATCTTTTGACTTATTTAAATAGGATTTTACACCTATTTCCTAACAATAGTGAAATATTCGTTAAAATCATTCCATTAATATAATGAGAGGTGAATCATGAACCATTTCATACGTTCACAAAAGGGGTTAACTTTAATAGAAGTATTAGTAGCAATCGTTCTTCTTGGAGTTATCGTTGTTTCCTTTATACCATTATTTATCCAATCAAATCGTATAAATACTCATTCCAAAGACATGATTAATGCTACCTATGTTGCTCAAACGCTTTTAGAAGATATACATTTTATTAGTAAAAAAACAGATGATGATTTCAAAATTAAGCTTATCAGTATGGGGTATGAGGAAGTTGTAAATAATTGCCCAACTAGTTTTTGCTTCCAACAAGAAAATAGCGGATATTATATCTGGACAGAATTTACCAACTTAAACTCTCAGGAGTCACTACCACACGCCATAATAAAAGTATATGAGGATCATTCTAAAGAACAATTAGAAGCACAAATGGAGACAATTTTACCCTTAAAAAATTAGAAGGTGAAAAAGATATGAAAAACCAACGCGGTATTAGTTTGTTAGAGGTAATTGCATCTATTTCTCTCTTTTCAATTATTCTTCTCATGCTTAATTCCTTTCATCTATTTAGTCAAAAACAGATGATTAGCCAAGCGGAAGAAATTCAAAATCAGTCAAATACAAGAATTGCTTTAAATGTGATTACGAAAGAACTTAGAACAGCAGAAAATGTAATTATTCAAGGTGATGAATTAGTTATTAATCAAACAGATACATACAAGCATGTATCAAACACTATTACCAAGAATAATGTAGCTTACATCAAGAATATTAAAAAATTCACTTTTGCTTTTGATGAGGATGAAGAAAAAAAAATCAATATATTTATTGAAAGTCTTCCCTCCAAAGAAGAAAAAGCACTTAAGCTTTCAACTTCAATATATATTAGAAACTAGGTGAAAAACAGTGGGCGTTCTCAATAAATTAAGACTGATAAAAAATGAAAATAGTGGATTTGCCTTACTCTCTGTCCTAATTGTTTTACTAGTCGTTTCATTATTAGGAATAACTTTAATAGGTACAACAACTGCAAATCTAAAATTAACCTCTGTTGAACGAGATTATCAAGCAACATATTATATAGCTGAGTCTGGTTCCACTTATGTCTTAAATGAAGTTACAAAAATAATTAATGAAACTCAAGCAATAAACGCAAATGACTTTTTCACAAAAATAAATGAAAAATTAGCTGAAATTCCTAATACTTATAGTGACTTCGAAGAATCATTTGGTCAAATACCCAAAGCACATTTGCAGATTTTCAAACTATCTTCTATTGATTCTAGTCAGCTATGTGGTAATCACGTTGATAAACAATCACAAGGATATAAAGTAATCTCTGAAGGTGAGATTGGGAAGAGAAGTAGAATAGTAGAAAGATCTTTTTGTGTAAACTGGAATATAAATCAAAATGGAAACTTACCTTTTGTTCTACTAGAAAATAACGCTGTATTTAGTCACGATAAAATTCTACTCGGATCATCAATTACTGGAAATATCGGTACAAATTCTACTATACCCGGTTCAATTTATGTGAATTCGGGTGGAACATTGACGGGTAGTATTTATAAGGTACAGGAAGCAAGTAGTAATATTGTAGAAAAACCTCAAAACAAGAATTTTAATAGACCATTTATTGATCTCCCAAATGCAATGAATTATAAAGGTTTCTTAGACTTTCCAAGTTTTCCAGAGGGACTTCCAACCTTTAATAATTTAAGAATCGAAGGTGACGCGATAAATGATAAAACCATCAGCAGTAATGGTTATTATCAAAATATCACTGTTACCAGTGGACGTACATTAACAATAGATGTAGGAAATGAAAATAGAATTATTAGAGTAGCTGATTTAGTAATTAATCAAGGAAACATAAATATTATAGGTTCTGGTACATTAACTCTCTATATTGAAAACTCTTTACTTATCACTGGTGGTAGCAAAGTGAATGCTACCTCCTCATACAACCCAGAGATTCTTTCTATCTATCTCAAAGGTACTACTCCCCTTGATATGGGTGGAAAAAGTAAACTTGTGGGTTCCATATTTTCAGCATCTGCAGACATAAATATCAAAGGTAGTGCAGAGGTGAATGGACATATTTTAACTGGAGGAAATAATGTTGTTATTGACGGACAGGGAAGTGCAGCTAACGGTCTTGTGTTTTCGCCTAATGCGCATGTCCAGTTAACTGGGAGTGGTTCTGTCGTTGGATCGGTTATTTCCAATAACTTTTCTATGGGTGGTGGAAGTAAGGTAACATACAAGGAAATTGACGAATTAACTCTATCACCATTTTTTAAAGCGAAGGTTGAGGCACCTGATCTATCAACTGGGCCAATAAAGGAAACAAATTAAACAAGAGCTTGGAACCCTAGCTCTTGTTTTTATTTATCGACAATTATTTCACCGGAAATAATTATTTCATGAGGTAATTCCTTATTTCTGAAATAAAATATAACGAACCCGTAACTATTAGTACATCATCATTATTCCTATAAGATACCAACAACTCTTTCAATATATTCCGCCATGATTCCGAATAGGTCTTCTCTTCTAATTCACATACAGAAAAAAGCTCTTCAGCTCTAGCAGCCCTAGGAAAGTCAAACGATGTAAAATGCATAGTGGTCGCAACAGAAGTGAGCCGTTTGATCATTTTTTCGTAATTTTTATCACTTAATGCACTAAATAGAAAATGAACACGTTTATGTGAATAATGTCTATTAATTGTATCAATTAAACTTTCAATACCCTCATCATTGTGAGCACCATCAATAATAACAAGCGGGTTGTGATTAACTATTTCAAAACGGCCTTTCCAAATTGATTTTTTTATTCCATTATATAATTGTTCATCAGATAGGCTAATTATCTTATGTAACCTTAGATAGTCTAAAGCTGCAATGGCCAGTGCTGCATTATTTATTTGATGTTTTCCTTTCATCACAATTTTAATATCTTGGTACAAATGGTGAGGGGTTTGTACCGAAAATTTTTCACCTTGCTCCCACGCGGATTGATCAATCACCTTTATATCAAATCCAAGCGAATAAAAGGGCGCTTCTTTTTCTAATGCTGTTTGAGACAACACTTGAAGTGCGTCCTCTTTTTCTGCTGCTGTGAAAATCGCTCTTCCCCTTTTAATAATCCCCGCTTTTTCACTCGCAATCTTAGCAATTGAATCACCAAGAATATTCATGTGATCATAGCCAATGTTTGTGATAACGGATAAAATCGGATCAATGATGTTGGTAGAATCTAAACGTCCACCAAGCCCTGTTTCTAGTAAAAGAATATCAGGCTTGTTGATCTTCCCGAAGTACATAAACATCATGGTTGTGATTATTTCAAATTCAGTTGGTCCACCAAGCTCTGTTTCTTCAATTTTATCAACATATGGCTTTATTTCATTAACAAGTAATAACATGTCGTCGTCTGAAATTGGCTGTCCATTCATACTTATTCGCTCATTAAACGTTTCTATGTATGGAGAGGTAAAGGTCCCTACCTTATAGTTTGCTTCCAACAGCATATGGAGCATATATGAAATGGTTGATCCTTTCCCATTGGTTCCTGCTACATGAATTGTCGGGATATTTTTTTCAGGATGGCCTAATTCCTCTAAAAGCCATTCCATTCTCTTTAATCCAGGCTTTACCCCAAATTTTAATCGACTATGGATCCAATCTATCGCCTCATCATATTGAATAAACAATCGTGTTTACCTCCTTTTAACCATGTAAAAACTCGGGGGAACTATACTTAGCACCACCCGAGTCAAATTACTATCCTCTTAGCTCTTGAATTCTCGCTTGAACGATCTCTCGTTTTTCAAGATAATCTTTTTCTTTTGCTTTCTCTTCTTCAATAACCTTTTCAGGAGCTTTCTTTAGGAATCCTTCGTTTCCAAGTTTCTTCTGAACACGTTCCACTTCTTTATCAAGTTTCTCACGTTCTTTTTCTAACCGTTTAATTTCTTCTTCTATGTTGATTAATCCTTCGATCGGCAGAATGATTTCAGCACCTGTTACAACGGCAGTCATGGATTTTTCGTTAGACATTAGGTCAGTAACTACTTTAAATGTACTCGTGTTACAAAATTTCTCGATATATGCACGGTTACGTTCAAGTTGATTTAACACATCTTGATCTTTCGCTTTGATTTGCATTGGAATTTGCTTGCTCATCGGCGTGTTTACCTCAGAACGGATATTTCGAACTGCCCGGATCACTTCAACTAAAAGTTTCATTTCTGTTGCCGCTTCACGATCTGTTAATTGTTCATTTACGGTTGGCCATGCTGCAACTGTAATTGATTCACCTTCGTGTGGTAGGGATTGCCAAATTTCTTCAGTTATAAACGGCATAAATGGGTGTAATAATCTCATTGTGTTATCTAGTACATAGGCAAGGATTGAACGTGTTGTTTTCTTTGCAGCTTCGTCTTCACCGTATAATGGAAGCTTTGCCATTTCAATGTACCAATCACAAAAATCATCCCAAATGAAGTTATAAAGAAGACGTCCTACTTCCCCAAATTCATATTTATCAGCTAATTTTGTTACATTTTCAATCGTTTCATTTAAACGAGTTAGAATCCATTTATCTGCAACAGATTTTTCACCAGTTATATCTATTTCTTCAAATGATAAGCCATCCATATTCATTAAGGCAAAACGTGATGCATTCCATATTTTGTTTGCAAAGTTCCAAGTAGCTTCGACTTTTTCATAGCTGAAACGTAAATCTTGACCAGGTGAGCTACCAGTTGAAAGGAAGAATCGTAATGAATCCGCCCCATACTGATCGATGACTTCCATCGGATCAACGCCATTACCCAATGATTTACTCATTTTACGCCCTTGCTCATCACGTACAAGTCCATGAATTAAGACATCTTTAAATGGACGTTTACCTGTGAATTCAAGGCCTTGGAAGATCATTCGAGACACCCAGAAGAAGATAATATCATAGCCTGTAACAAGAACATCCGTCGGATAGTAACGTTTAAAGTCAGCTGATTCTGTATCAGGCCAACCCATTGTGGAAAATGGCCATAATGCAGAACTAAACCAAGTATCAAGCACATCATTGTCTTGATTCCAGTTTTCAATATCAGTTGGTGGCTCTTGATTTACATAAACCTCTCCTGTTTCTTTATGATACCAAGCAGGAATTCGGTGTCCCCACCAAAGCTGACGGGAAATACACCAATCACGGATATTTTCCATCCAACGTAAATAGGTTTTCTCAAAACGATCTGGTACAAAATTCACTTTTTCATCAGCTTCTTGAAGCTTAATTGCTTCATCAGCAAGTGGTTGCATTTTGACAAACCATTGCGTTGAAAGATAGGGTTCAACTACTGCACCACTTCTTTCACTATGACCAACAGAGTGCATATGTTCTTCAATTTTAAATAGTACGCCCTGTTCTTGGAGATCCTTAACGATTTTCTTTCTACACTCAAAACGATCTAAACCGTTATAGCTACCAGCTTTTTCATTCATTGTTCCATCTTCATTCATGACAAGGATGCGCTCAAGATTATGGCGATTTCCTAGTTCAAAGTCATTTGGATCATGTGCTGGTGTAATTTTAACAGCTCCTGAGCCAAATTCCATATCAACATAATCATCCCCAACAATTGGAATCTCACGACCTACAATCGGTAAAATGACTTTTTTCCCAATTAGATGCTTGTAACGTTCATCTTCAGGATGCACTGCTACAGCCGTATCTCCTAGCATTGTTTCTGGGCGAGTTGTCGCTACTTCAATCGAACCAGAACCATCAGCAAGTGGGTAACTCATATGATAAAAAGCACCTTGTACATCTTTGTATATAACTTCAATATCCGATAGTGCTGTTTTTGTTTGTGGATCCCAGTTAATAATATATTCTCCACGATAGATAAAACCTTTATTATACAGGGTTACAAACACTTCACGAACAGCTTTTGATAAACCTTCATCAAGGGTAAATCTTTCGCGTGTATAATCTAAGCCCAGACCTACCTTTGCCCATTGCTCTCGGATATGGCCTGCGTACTCTTCTTTCCACTTCCAGGTTTCTTCCACAAATTTTTCGCGACCTAAGTCATAGCGAGATTTGCCTTCTTCACGAAGTTTCGCCTCAACTTTAGCTTGAGTAGCAATACCAGCATGGTCCATTCCTGGGAGCCATAAGACATCAAAGCCTTGCATTCTCTTCATGCGCGTAACAATGTCTTGTAATGTAGTATCCCATGCGTGACCTAAGTGTAGCTTCCCTGTGACGTTTGGAGGTGGAATAACGATTGTATAAGGTTGTTTCTGCTCATCCCCTGTTGCCTCAAAGTATTTTCCTTCTAACCAAAATGAATAACGATTTTTTTCGATTGCATTTGGATCATATTTTGTTGGTAATGATAATTGTTGTTCATTGTTTTCCATTTTATTTGCTCCTTCACAGCTATTGTTATACCAATTTCCTTGGATATCCTGATAGTAAAAAAAAAAACTCCCTTCATCCATAAAAGGACGAAAGGAGAAAATTTCGCGGTACCACCTTTTTTTATAGACTTAATAAGATCGCTTGCAACGTCAGCAAGGACCAAGCCTATACACTTAATATGATAACGGTTTTCACCGACCTCTTCTACTATTCTTCAAGGAAGTAACTCCTGGGCGACCTTCCAATGCCTCTACTTAAGAAATCTCCCAGCAAATGATCTCTCTCTCTGTAAAGTGACGACAATGTACTCTTCCCATTCTACGTTTACATATATGTAGTTTTAATTAACATCTATTATATATTACTAAACATTTCTTTTTTTCGTCAATATTTTCACCATTTTTCTTAACTTTCATACAGGCACCTAATAAGGTTTTTTACATATTTTACATTAGTGGACGCTTTGAACGAATATCATTCCTTGTTAGAAGTTATTTTCTGAACTTTTTCTAAAGAGGGCTTGAATAAGGAGGTTTTATCATATGAAAAGGCGTTATAATCCATATTCACTACCACCTTGGGTCAGACAAATTCGAGAGATCGGTATACAAATAATTATTCCACTTACGATCTTTCAAGGTATACGAACAGTATTTTTTCCTACATCCTTTGATGTTCTTCTTCTAGGAATTTTAATTGGCTTAGCCATAGGATTACGTTATGACTGGATATAAATTGTAATAAATGATCTACTAAAAAGCGAGGGAGGAGGGCGATGATTCAATTCCTCTCCCTCTATCTTTTACCTATGTTTGTGATTGAGATTGTGCTTCTGATTCCATTTTCTTTTTGTCCTCGATCTCAGATACTTTCATCACAAAGTATTCAATGTTTTTGAATTGCCAGTAGGATTTAACCAATTGTTTGTTTCGATCAAGTTCTGAACGATTTTTATCTTTCTTCACATAGCTTTTAATTATGTTGCAAATTCGTTCAGGATAGGCTAAATAACTTAAAAACAAAGTCATTTCCTCAAGTGTATAAGGATAATCCTTTTGGTAAGAATAAAACCAATTTAGGCAATCATCACTTTGAATAGGGTAAGTCTTTGCAGTTCGATTCATGAACAATAAAAAATCATCTATGGGTGAAGCATAAACTGAGTTTTCAAAGTTGGTTAAATAACCTGTTCCTTCATCATCATATAAAAAGTGGCGTGCTGATATCTTCCCATGAATTAACACAACTCTTGAAGACTTTTTCCCTCTCATCAGTTCAGACCATTCTTCAAGCTTTTTCCTAGAGTAATTAATCGCACGGGTCACCTCAATATAATAGGTCACAGCTTGTAACTCAAATGGGGACAAGTAGATTTTTTGCTCACACTGATCAACAAATGCCTCATACATAGCTTTCTCTTCATCCAAACGTTTAAGCATCTTTTCGTAGTGATCAGTTACTTCCTGACCTTTTAGCTCCACTGTTGTTTCCGTCTTCTTGTGAAGGCTTGCTACCTCTTTAAATAAATATTGATGTCTAGCATCTCGTTCCTCTTCCATTTCATTTGTAAGCCATGGCATTAAATAATAATAATCTCCATTAAATTGTGAAAAAAGTTGCTGTTTTTTGTTGCTGACAAGTGGAACATAATGTGAGTATTTTTTTTCATTTAACATTCTTAAAGTGTCAAAAAAATAGGGATTAAAACCTTTGTTCAACTTTTTTAATACAAAGGAACCTGTATCGGTATAAACCTTTAACGCCTTTTTACTCAGTTCTTCAGTATATTCTGGATAAAGATTATAATCACGTAACAACAGCTGAAGTTCACTTACTTGCATTTGCACAGCTAACATCACCTCAAATCCTTATCTGGTGAATTTAAAAAAACAGCTGAGGATTTATAGCCCCCATGCTGTTTTTAAAACACCATACTCACTGTCTGGTTTACTTACTCGCCGAATATGCAGGTATATAGAGAATTTGACCTTCATAGACATCTTGATCTGCATGAAACTCATTTACTCTAAGAATTTGCTGAATTGGAATTTCATATCTTTCACTGATTGAATTAAGTGTTTCACCTTGTTGAACGATACATATCTTTAGACGGGTGAAGTCTTCCTCATCATCTCTTGCAAATAAACTCGTTAAGTAATGCGAATCTTTTGGATTATGTTCATCTCTATCCACTGATTCTTCCACTTCTTCACTAATGTCTAACTGTTCAACATCCGATTTAGAAAAGAATGAGTACTGAACTTCTTTTGGTTCAGGGCTTGGTTCTTCTTTTCTCACTTCAACAATAAACGGATCGTAGAGATCTTCTTGTTCTTCTTGTTCTTCTTGTTCTTCTTGTATCGACTCATTAGATGTGTCCTGATCGACCTGTTTCTCTACAAGTGAAGGTTCTTCAGAAGATGGGATTTCAGCCATTTCTTCCTCTTCACGACTTTCCACATCATCTGATTTTTGCTCAGATGAAGACAATGGTGATAATTTGTCCATGTCTAAATCAACCGATTCTTCATTTACTTCATAGAATGAAGAAAAAGGAGATACCGGAGTTCTCTCTACATAAGGTGATGGCTCTTCAACCAGATCCTCTTGTTCTTCTCGGTATAATGCCTCAACAACCTCTTCTCTAGGTGTTTCAATTTCTTCATTTTGCACTGACTCACCATTTGAAATACCACTAATTGATAGGTCTGCGATTAATCTTAGACATTTTAGCTCTGGAAGCTCGTAATCAAAAGACTCGATGGATACGTAGACCTCATCTAATTGTTGAATTCGATTTTTAGGAATTGTAATATCAACCGGAAAACGATGGTTTAATATGCTCACACCATCTTCGCGTGTTTCAACCTCATTTACATACCGTACGTTCGCATATTCGAAGGATTCCCTTGCATTACTCTCATGATCTATTTTGTATTCTCCAGTTAGCTGTAATGCACCGCGAATTGAAATATACTGATCATGTTCATGAATTGAAATATCAGGATCTAATGAGATAGATAAAAGTTCAGATACTTCCTGTCCTTTTTGAAACCAAACAGATTCTTCTACAGAAAAACGTAGTTGCTGTTCCTGTGACAAAATATTTCCTCCTTTCAAATAGCCTAGTAAAATAACTATGACATTACAGATGTATGTCTGAAAGGAGGAAAATATGATTAAATTTTGTATATTCACTTAATTTCACTGGTTGAATACAAAAAAGATTCACCACAAATCGTGATGAATCTTACCCCATTTATTTTAATAGTGAAAATGCCTTTCTAGCTGCTTTAATTGTAAGATCTAGATCCTCATCTGAATGCGCTGTAGACAGGAACAATCCTTCAAATTGCGAAGGAGGAAGGAAAACTCCTTCATTTGCCATTGTTCGATAATAGCTAGCAAAAAACTCAAGATTTGATGATTTTGCCTTTTCATAGTTTGTCACTTCTTCATTTGTAAAGAAGAAGCCAATCATTGAACCAGCACGATTGATTGTATGAGGAATTTCGTATTCCTTCGCAGCACCAGATAACCCTTCCTCAAGACGATCTGCTTTACGTTGGAATTCCTTATACGATTCTCTTGTTAGTTGCTTTAAAGTTTCTAACCCCGCTGTCATCGCTAACGGATTTCCTGATAAAGTTCCTGCTTGATAAATTGGACCACTTGGTGCAATTTGCTGCATAATTTCTGCTTTTCCACCATATGCACCAACAGGTAGCCCTCCTCCAATGACTTTTCCTAAGCATGTTAAATCAGGTATAACTCCATAGAAATCTTGAGCACAACCATAATCAACACGGAAGCCTGTCATCACTTCATCAAAAATTAATACTGAACCATATTGTTCTGTTATAGCGCGCAATCCTTCAAGAAATCCAGGCTGTGGAGGGACAACACCCATATTACCAGCTACTGGTTCAACAATGACACCTGCAATATCTTCTCCAAATTGTTCGAATGCAAATTGTATACTCTCAAGATCATTATAAGGGACAGTAATTGTATTTTTTGCGATGCCTTCTGGGACCCCTGGACTATCAGGTAAACCAAGTGTCGCCACCCCAGATCCTGCCTTGATTAATAAAGAATCACCATGACCATGATAACATCCTTCAAATTTTAGAATCTTATTTCTACCAGTATATCCTCTTGCTAAACGCAGGGCACTCATCGTAGCCTCAGTTCCCGAGCTTACCATTCTAACAACTTCGATTGAAGGGACACGATCAATCACAAGCTTTGCTAATTCATTCTCTATTAACGTAGGCGCTCCGAAGCTTGTGCCTGATTCCACAACTTTTTTTATGGCTTCTACAACCGTGTCGTTTGAATGACCATGAATTAGAGGTCCCCATGATAAAACATAATCAATATACTCATTTCCATCTATATCATATATTTTAGAGCCTTTACCACGTTCCATAAAAATAGGATTCATGCCAACTGATTTAAATGCTCTAACAGGACTATTTACGCCCCCAGGCATTAAGTTTTGAGCCACTTTAAATGCTGATTCACTTTTTTGATAATTATTCATTGAACCGTTCCCCTTTCAAAAGAAAAGCGTAAGCACCTTGGTCAGCCTCGGACAAATAAGACGAAAATGAATGTGTTATGTCTTCAATTCATTTGTGGCTTATGACCTCGAGGGGCCAGGCATCTTACTTTTTTTACAATAAGCAAGACTGCTAGAGCTAGACACCCACTCTAAGTACAAAATTTATGCTTTCTTACTTTACGTAAAAAGATGCAGTTTAGTTTTCTTCTTTAAGCCAGCGAGCAACGTCTTTTGCAAAGTATGTAATCATTAAATCTACACCAGCACGCTTCATACCGACTAGCATTTCCATCACAATTGCTTTTTCATCTACCCATCCATTTTGGGCAGCAGCTTTAATCATAGAATATTCACCGCTAACATTATAAGCAACAACTGGCACATTAAATTGATTTTTCACATCCCGAATAATATCGAGATATGCTAATGCTGGTTTCACGATTAAGAAATCAGCGCCCTCTTCAAGATCTGATTGTGCTTCTCGTAATGCCTCATCCCGGTTAGCAGGATCCATTTGATATGTTTTGCGGTCCCCAAACTGTGGTGAACTATGAGCCGCATCTCGGAACGGACCGTAAAAAGCGCTAGCGTATTTGACGGCATAAGACATAATTGGGATATGTTCGAAGCCTGCTTCATCTAAACCATGTCTTATTGCTGCTACAAATCCATCCATCATATTAGAAGGGGCAATAATATCCGCACCTGCTTTAGCTTGGCTAATAGCGGTACGAGCAAGCAAATCAAGAGTTGGATCATTTAACACTTGTCCGTTTTCAACGATCCCACAATGACCATGATCGGTATATTGACACAGACATGTGTCAGCTACCACAACTAGATCAGGGAACACTTCTTTAACCTGTCTTGTTGCTCGTTGAACGATCCCATTATCATGATACGCTTGTGTCCCAACTTCATCCTTATGGTCAGGTACACCAAAAAGAATAATAGACTTAATACCCAATGAAACAATCTCTTCAATTTCCTTGTTTAATAGATCTAATGATAAATGAAAAACACCTGGCATTGAAGTAACTTCATTTTTCTTATTTTCACCTTCAACAACGAAAATTGGATAGATAAAATCCTCTGCGCGAAGATATGTCTCTCTCAACATTGCTCTTATGTTATCACTGCTACGTAATCTTCTATGTCTTGTAAATTGAATATTCATTGAATATCCTCCTTATTTTTCGCTTGTTCTATCATGACCTTTACCATATCCTCGATTGTATAGGAATCTGGCATCACACCAGTAAACCCATACTCCATTAATGTCTTATTTGTTATAGGACCTATGCAGATAAAGGTGACCTTATTAAGATTATCGAATAATTCCCTTTGATGAAGGATCTTCATAAAGCTATCGACAGTTGAGGAACTTGTAAACGTTATAAAATCAACTTCATTATTTTCAATATATGATTTTAGTTTCGTTGCTTCAGCCTCGTTATGTACTGTCTCGTAGACAATTAAATCTTTTACGGAAAATCCACGTTCTATTAATTCTTGAACTAGGATAGGTCGGGAAAGGTTACCTCGAATGACAAGTACCTTTGAATCTTGACTAAGCTGCTCTTTTATACTCTCAGCTAGCTTTTCTGCAACAAATTCCTCAGGTATTACGGAAACTGATAAATTTAGTTTTTCCATTTGCTTACTTGTTTTTCTGCCCACAGAGGCTGCAACCATATGTTGTAATTGTGTATAAGGCACATTCCAATCATCGAGATACTTTCTAAAAAACGTTACACCATTGGCACTCGTAAAGACAATACAATCAAAATCTTTTAAGCTTAAAAGCACTTGTTTTATTTCAGCTTCATTTGACTTTTTAGGTTTTATTTCAAGTAACGGAGTAGATAGCGCCACACCACCTACTTCCTCTATCTTTTCAATAAATTCTTCAACCTGAGCTTTTGCTCTAGTAATTAAAACCCTCTTCCCTTGCAAAGGAAGGTACTTCCCCATTATTGATCAAGCTCCTCTTTCACTCGATCAATTAAAGCTTTTGCACCTTGCTTTGTTAAAATTTCAGCTACTTTTTCTCCTATTTCTTTAGGATCACTACCAGTAACTTGCTCTTTATACACTTCTTTCCCATCAGGTGCTGCAATCAGACCTGTGAATGTTAATTCTTTATCACTGTTAATTGTAGCAAATCCAGCGATAGGAACCTGACATCCACCTTCCATCTTCGTTAGAAAAGTTCTTTCTGCTATCACCGCTAATTGTGTTGGTTGATCGGTAAAGTTTGCTAGTAATTCTAACAGATCATGATCATTTTCACGGCATTCAATTGCCAACGCTCCTTGACCAACTGCAGGTAAACAAATTTCAGGCTCCAAAAATTCCGTTATGACCTCTTTACTCCAGCCCATTCTTGATAATCCAGCTGCAGCTAGTATGATGGCATCATAATCCTCTGTTTTAAGCTTCTCAAGCCTTGTGTCAATATTTCCTCTAATCCATTTAATCTCAAGATCAGGCCTCTCCATTAATAGTTGAGCACTTCTTCGTAAACTACTCGTTCCTACCACAGCTCCACTTGGTAGTTCAGAAAGTTTTTTATGGTCTTTTGAAATCAGAACATCTCGATGATCTTCTCTATGTGGAATACATCCAATTGTTAAACCCTGAGGGAGGACTCCAGGCATATCCTTCATACTATGAACAGCCATATCTATTTCACCATCTAACAAAGCTTGTTCTATTTCTTTTACAAACAATCCTTTTCCACCGACTTTTGATAGCGTAACATCTAGGATTTTGTCTCCTTTTGTGACAATTTCCTTTATCTCAAACTCGAAAGGTAAACCAAAAGATTTTAACTGATTGATTACCCAATTAGTTTGAGTTAATGCTAATTTACTTCGTCTAGAACCTACAACTATTTTCCGCATAATTTCCTCCTACTATAAGAAATGCGCAAGGGCCTTAATCCGCCCCTTGAGCTGAATAGCAAAACTTAATAAAGAATAAGATATTTTTCAAACCAAATTATGAATCCCAAAAATGAAATCTTGATAAACTTCCAAACAAGAAAAAGTTAATTAATAAAACAAGAAATGACGCTAAGTTAAGTAAAGCCACAGATCGCCCTTGTAATTCCTTTACAATTCGCATATACAAAAAGATACCATATGTAATAATTACCATGAATGTTCCTAGTACCTTTGCATCATACCAGTGAAAACTCTCAACTTTAATGTATGCCCAAATAATACCTAAAATCATACTTAATAAAAGAATTGGTACCCCAATGACATTTAATACATAAGACATATGATCAAGCTTTGAAAGATCCTCAATTCGAAGAAGGCGCTTTCCCCACTTCTTCTTTTTTAACAAATTATATTGAATCGTATAAAGGGTAGAGAAAACAAACGACAATGAAAAAGCACCATATGATAGGATTGCCATTGTAATATGAATCAACAATAATTCCGATACAAGCTTGCTAGAAACAGCTGCTGATTCATATTGTGTTGGTGCAAATGTATGTAGCGCCATCATGATAAACCCGATTACATTCGTAAAAAAAATAATAAACTCTGCTTTAAGAAACCGATTTAATACAACTGACAAGGTGACTAATACCCATGTATAGAAATACAAGCCCTCAAACACATTTAACACAGGAAATCTCCCTGTCTCAAACATGCGTACAAATAAAAAAATTGTTTGTAAGAGCCAAACAATAGAAAGCAACCAGAAGGCAGCTTGTTTCGCCTTCCGGTTATTATTTAAAAAATCTATAAAATATAAAAGTACACAAACAGCATAAAGAATAATTGTTAGTTCATTTATTCTACTTAAGCTCATTTCCATAAAAGAAAAGTCCTCTCACTTACGATTGAAGTGAAGCACGATAAATCTGCTGGTTTGCACCAACTTCTAGTTTTTCTGATTTATCTATATTCATTTGCTCTTCAACAGCATCTTCAATATTAAAGATTTTCATAAATAATTCCAATGAGTCCTGGGCATTTGCTTCTGACGAAAGTTCTTTTACTTTCACAATTGGATCTCTAAGTAACTGATTAATAATACTCTTTGTATGCTTACTTAGCACTTTTCTTTCACGATCAGTTAAATTAGGCATTTTACGTTCTATGCTTTCCATTGTCTCAGCTTGAATCGTTAATGCCTTTTGGCGAAGAGCTGCAATGACTGGTACTACTCCAAGCGTATTAATCCATTGTTTAAATTGAACAATTTCTTCCTCAATCATGAGTTCAATTTTTTCTGCAGCTATTTTCCGTTCCTGCAGGTTTGCTTCTACAATTCCTTGCAAATCATCAATATCATATAAAAATACACTATCCAACTCAGCTAGCTTCGGATCTAAATCACGTGGAACAGCGATATCAACCATGAATAATGGTCGCCCTTTTCTCAGTTTTTCAACATGTGTCATCATGTCCTTTGTTATAACAAAATCTTTTGCACCTGTTGAACTAATGAGAATATCCGCTTCCACTAGACCACATTGAAGTTCATTGATTGCTTTTGCCTTTCCATCAAATCGATGTGCTAGCTCCTCTGCCTTTTTCAAGGTTCTATTCATAACGGTTACTTTTCCTACACCACTACCGTGTAGATTTTGAACAGCTAGCTCTCCCATTTTCCCAGCACCTAATATTAGGACATGCTTTGAACGTAAATCACCAAAAATTTTCTTCGCAAGCTCAACAGCAGCATAACTTACTGAAACTGCGTTTGCCCCGATATCAGTTTCTGAGTGTGAACGCTTAGCTAACGTAATAACCTGCTTAAATAACTGATTAAAAACCGTTCCAATTGTATCGTTTTCTTGTGCTAGTAAAAAGCTCGAGCGAACCTGTCCTAGAATCTGTGTTTCTCCTAAGATCATTGAATCTAGTCCACAAGCAACTTTGCATAGATGTTCAAGTGCGCCATCTTGCTCATAGATTGTCAGAAATGGTGAAACATCTTCTTTATTTAATCCGAACCAATCTGCCAAGAATGCTTTAATATAGTAACGTCCTGTATGAAGTTGATCTACAACAGCGTAAATCTCGGTACGATTGCACGTAGATACGATGACATTTTCAAGTATACTTTTTTGTTCTTTTAACTGTTTCATCGCGTCAGTAAGCTCATCTGGTTGAAACGAAAGCTTTTCGCGAATTTCAACAGGGGCTGTTTTATAGTTTAAGCCAACAACAAGTATATGCATTTTCTTATACACCCCCATGTACAAGGATCTCTATTTATAGTATATCACTCTAAATTTTATTTCCTTCAAAAAAATGTGAACAGTCTTTGAAACTCTATGTTATGATAAAATATGTTTGTTATTATGACTGTTTTTTGTCTGTGTAATGATTCACAATTAACTTTCTACAGACTATGACACGATTCTCATACTATTCACTCTGTACAATATCAAATAATAAGCTGTTAATCAAGTTATTGGTTGGATAATCCGGCAAGAATTATTACTAAATATTATTATTCATACAAGAGGTGGACAATGAAAAAAATTTCATTATTACCTGTCATCATATTGTTAGGTATTGGCATTTTTTATTCTATCCAAAAATTAAATATTCATTTATTTGAAGGGCAAAGCAGTTGGCAATTTTTATTAATGATACTTGGACTAGCATTTTTAATTAGCGGCCATTTAGAACAAGATGCAACAGCCATTTTACCAGGATTAATCTTGGTAGGAGTCGGAGCTCATTTTTACTTTTATGAGAAGCTTCCTTCCTGGCCAGACCATTCGGCTTCATTTTTATTTATTATTTCGATTGGTCTTATTTTAACAGCTATTAAAACGAAATCAGGATATCCTCAGGGTATGATTCTTTTAGCGATTGGATTGTTTTTGCATTTTTTCCCTACAATAATGGCATCCCTAACGATTGTAGAGAATGGCGTCAATCTTATTGAAACTTATTGGCCCCTTCTATTTGTATTAATCAGCGGCTTCCTGTTAGTTGCTAAACGAAAAAAATAACTTTTTAAAAAGAGACTGTGGATTTATATCCACAGTCTCTTTTTAGTAATGCTCCTTATGATGTATAATGCTGAATTAATTTCCAAGCTTCATCTTTTCCTAATCCAGTCTCAGATGAGAACACAACAAATGAATCGCCTTTATCCATATTTAACGCGTCTTTAATTACTTTTGCATGCTTTTGCCATTTACCCTTTGGGATTTTATCAGCTTTTGTACCAACAATAATTGCTGGAATTCCATAATGTTTCAAAAAGTCATACATGAGCATGTCATCATTCGTTGGTGGATGACGGAGGTCAATTAATAAAACAACTGCACGAAGCTGTTCTCGAGTCGTGATATACGTTTCAATCATCTTCCCCCATGCTTCTCGTTCTTTCTTACTGACTTTTGCATATCCGTAACCTGGTACATCAACAAAATGGAGGATTTCATTTATAATATAAAAATTCAATGTTTGAGTTTTACCTGGTTTTGATGAGATACGTGCTAATGCCTTCCTAGCAAGCATTTTATTAATGAAGGAAGACTTTCCAACATTTGAGCGGCCCGCTAATGCAATCTCAGGTAAATCTCCCTCTGGATATTGTTCTGGCTTAACGGCACTAATTACGATTTCTGAGCTTGTTACTTTCATTCTTTCTCCTCTGTTAATGCATGTTTTAATACTTCGTCTAAGTGTGAGACAAGGACAAATGTCAACTCGTTTCGAACACTTTCAGGAATATCATCTAAGTCTTTTTCATTATCCTTTGGTGCAATAATTTTAGTTAGACCTGCTCGATGTGCACTAAGTGTTTTTTCTTTTAAACCGCCAATTGGGAGTACCCGACCACGTAATGTAATCTCTCCCGTCATTCCTACTTCTTTTCGAACAGCTCTGCCAGTTAATGCTGAAATCAAGGCTGTTGCCATTGTAATACCTGCTGAAGGGCCATCTTTCGGTACAGCACCTTCTGGGACATGGATGTGGATGTCGTTCTTCTCATGAAAATCACGGTCAATATGAAGGTCCTCAGCACGGGACCGAATATAGCTAAATGCTGCTTGCGCTGATTCCTTCATCACATCACCAAGCTTCCCGGTAAGAATTAGCTTGCCTTTACCGGGTGTGACTGATACTTCTATTGATAAAGTATCCCCGCCTACAGTTGTATATGCCAATCCAGTTGCCACTCCAACCTGATCCTCCAGCTCCGCTTGTCCGTATCTAAAACGTTTTTTTCCAATAAAGTCTTCAATGTTTTTATCCGTAACGATGATCTTCTTACGTTCTTGTTTTACAATCATTTTCGCGGCTTTTCGGCAAACACCTGCTAATTGTCGTTCTAATCCACGAACTCCAGCTTCTCTTGTGTAATATCGAATAATGCTTTGAATCGCATCTTCCCGAATTTGTAAGTGGGATTTTTTCAGACCATGTTCATTTAGTTGCTTTGGCAGTAAATGATCTTTAGCTATATGGACCTTTTCAAGTTCAGTATAACCAGCTATATTGATAATCTCCATACGGTCACGTAACGGTCCCGGAATCGTTGCAAGATTATTTGCAGTTGCTATAAACATAACCTTTGAGAGGTCATAGGTCTCTTCAATATAGTGGTCACTAAAATTATGATTTTGTTCTGGATCTAATACCTCAAGCAATGCAGCAGAAGGATCCCCTCTAAAATCACTAGACATTTTGTCTATCTCATCTAATAAGAAAACCGGGTTAATTGTTCCTGCTTTCTTCATACCTTGAATAATTCTTCCTGGCATGGCACCAACATATGTCCGGCGATGGCCTCGAATCTCTGACTCATCTCTTACACCACCAAGTGATATTCTTACAAAATGGCGATTTAATGACTTAGCAACCGATTTTGCTAACGATGTTTTCCCAACACCTGGTGGTCCTGCTAAGCAGAGAATCGGACCTTTAAGAGAGTTTGTTAGTTGTTGGACTGCCAAATATTCAATTACACGGTCCTTTACCTTCTCTAGCCCATAATGCTCTTCATTTAGTATTTCTTCAGCAACATTAACATCAAGTCGGTCCTCTGTTGCTTTCGTCCACGGTAAAGAAATAAGCCACTCAATGTAGTTTCGAATAACTGCACTTTCCGCAGAGCTCGAAGGTACCTTTTCATAACGATCAAGTTCTTTTAGAGCAACTGTTTTAACATGTTCAGGCATCCCTACTTCATCTAAGCGCTCTTTAAGAGTCGAAACTTCTCCAAGTTTTCCTTCTTTTTCACCAAGCTCTTTTTGGATCGCTTTCATCTGTTCACGTAAATAGTATTCTTTTTGTGTACGTTCCATTGACTTTTTAACACGTTGACCTATTTTTTTCTCAAGCTGTACGACTTCTTTTTCATTATGAAGAATAGAAATGACTTTATTTAAGCGTTCTGTCACATCAAGGGTCTCTAATACCTCTTGTTTTTCTTTCAATTTTAACGGCAAATGTGAAGTGATAATGTCAGCCATTCTTCCTGGTTCAGTAATATCTGACACTGTTGCATATGTTTCTGCTGAAATTTTTTTAGAAAGCTTTATGTATTGCTCAAAATATTCCAACATCGTTCTCATTAACGCTTCATCTTCAACACTTTTTTCTTCAGCGTCATTATAAATGGCAACCTCTACAGAATAATATTCCTCATCATCTACAAAACGCTGAATTTCACCACGTTCAATTCCCTCAACAAGAACACGAATTGTCCCATTGGGTAATTTTAACATTTGTTTTATCTTTGTTAATGTACCAATTTTATAGATATCTTCTTTGTTTGGCTCATCTATCGAAATCTCTTTTTGTGTCGTTAAAAAGATTATATGATCTTCCATCATTGCCTTTTCTAACGCCTGAACAGATTTTTCTCTCCCTACATCAAGGTGTAGTACCATCGTTGGATATACTAACAATCCTCTTAACGGTAGGAGGGGTACGATTTGAGTAGTTGATTTCGCCATGCGCTTACACCTCCATGACAATATAGTTCATTCTTGTACAATTTTATCTTATTCTTTTTATAGTGTCTATTTTAACTACTTTTCATTAATAGGTAGTATACCCTAATCTAGCTATATCAAAAAGATAAAAATCGGCCTATTTCAATGATCGTCACTTAAATTTTATTATTTTAATCATAATGAACATAAAAGAGACCCCCTTCATTAAAAGATCTAAGTCACATGATCTTAAGTCGGTAGGTCTCGTTTATGTGTATAGCAAAACATGGATTCTAGACAGATTCTTGTTGTGGGAAATCCTTGGAATCCTGCTTGATAATAATGTTTGGCTTCTCTGTTGGTGGATCTACTAGAGCAATATCAAATACCTCTTGCAGATGTGTAACGGGAAGAATGGTAATTCCCTCGATTTCCTTTAAAATTGATTGCAAGTTGTCCTTAGGGATAATAACAATCTCTGCCCCGGCTTTCTTCGCTGCCTTAATTTTTGGTATCACTCCACCAATTGGTTTAACATTTCCGTGTATACTTATTTCACCTGTCATCGCAACTTTATTGCTAATTGGTATTTTATGAATTGCAGAGAAAATACCAGTTGCCATTGCAATACCTGCAGATGGTCCATCAATCGGAGTTCCACCTGGAAAATTAACATGAATATCATAATCAGCAGCTCGTATCCCCATTGATCGTAGAACAGTAATCACATTTTCTACAGAACCCTTTGCCATACTTTTTCTTCGAATTGATTTAGATCGATCACCAATGCTTTCTTCTTCGACAATACCTGTAATATTAATTGTGCCCTTTTCTTTTTCAGCTGGGATAACAGTTACTTCTATTTCAAGTAATGCCCCCGTATTTGGTCCGTATACAGCAAGCCCGTTTACTAATCCAACCTTTGCTTTTTCTTCTATTTTCTTTTCATGTCGAGGAGTTAACTGACTCGAATTGATCACCCATTCTATATCTTCAACGGTAATTTCTTTACGATCCTCAGACATTGCCATGCCTGTCGCAATTTGCATTAAGTTCACAACTTCACGACCATTGCGAACGTAGGAAGTAAGTAAATTAATTCCTTCATCACCTACTTCCATTTCCACCTTATTCGCCGCTTTTCTTGCAACGACAGCAAGCTCTTCTTGTTCTAAATCCCTAAAAAATACTTCAAGACATCTTGAACGAATAGCTGGTGGTATTTCATTTGGAGTTCGTGTAGTAGCCCCAATTAAACGGAAATCTGCTGGCAAGCCGTTTTTAAAAATATCATGTATGTGTGTTGGAATCTGTGTGTTCTCTTCATTATAGTAAGCACTCTCTAGGAAGACTTTACGATCTTCAAGCACCTTAAGAAGTTTATTCATTTGAATTGGATGTAATTCACCAATTTCATCAATAAATAAGACACCACCATGTGCATGAGACACTGCACCTTGCTTTGGTTGAGGAATTCCTGCTTGCCCCATAGCACCTGCTCCTTGATAAATAGGATCGTGTACCGAACCAATTAATGGATCTGCTATTCCCCTTTCATCAAACCTAGCAGTCGTCGCATCTAATTCAACAAATACTGCATTTTGTTTGAATGGAGATCTTTTGTTCCGTTTAGCTTCCTCCAACACTAATCGTGCAGCCGCCGTTTTCCCAACCCCTGGTGGTCCATACACAATAACATGTTGGGGATTTGAACCACAAAGAGCAGCTCGCAAAGAACGGATACCATCTTCTTGCCCAACAATATCTTGAAAGCTTTTAGGTCTTACTTTTTCAGCTAAAGGCTCTGTCAACCTTATTGCTCTCATTTTCCTTAGCTGCTCCATTTCCTTTTTTGATTCACGGTCTATTGAGATTTTTTGCGTCCGCTGACTTTTTAACAAGTTCCAAAAATACATTCCAATAATAATCCCAAAAAACAATTGAATAAACAATGCGATACTTGTCCAGCTCATTTGTCGGTCCCTCCTACCATGGTGTCTTGTTACCGCTACGTTGGAAATTTCTAAAATAAATCTAATCGAGAGGATTGTTATCTTTCTTTTGCCCTGAAATCATGTATTAAATTTCACAACTAATTATTTAATATCATTTACTATGTATGATGGAGAGCGTCTCTCTCTGAATGGACAAAAGGGCAAGCTCAGCTTGCCATCTTTTGTAGAAGCGGTTATTTATAGCTAGTATCTCCTTTGTTTGATAGGAATAAACATGACACTACGCAAAGTTTTGAGGTTAAGGACAATTGAAAAAGGAAGCCAGTAAAATTACTGACTTCCTCTTTCGGATACATTATGCAGATGTTTTTTTATCTTCTTGAATAACTGTACCATCGCTTAACACAAGTTTCGGAGGGGTTTCTCCTAGAACTGTTTCAGCTGTAATAATTGCCTTTACAATATCGTCTCTTGACGGCAAGTCGAACATCATATCAAGCATGATACCTTCAATAATTGATCTAAGACCACGAGCACCTGTCTTTCTTTCAATTGCTTTTTTAGCAATTTCTAAAAGTGCTCCATCTTCAAATTCGAGTTCAACCCCATCAAGGTCAAGCATTTTTTGATATTGCTTCACAAGAGCATTTTTAGGTTTTGTTAGAATTTCAACTAATGCATCCTCGTCTAATGGCTCTAAGCTTGCAATAACAGGTAAACGGCCAATAAATTCTGGAATTAATCCGAATTTTAATAAATCCTCTGGCAATACCTGTGAAAGTAGCGCTTTTTTATCAAGATCAGCATTTTTGTTATCAGAACCAAATCCAATTACTTTACGTCCTAGACGGCGTTTTATAATTTGTTCTATTCCATCAAACGCTCCACCACAAATAAATAGGATGTTTGTTGTATCTATTTGAATAAATTCTTGGTGTGGGTGTTTTCTTCCACCTTGTGGAGGAACACTCGCAACTGTTCCTTCAAGAATTTTTAAAAGTGCCTGTTGGACACCTTCACCTGATACATCACGGGTAATTGATGGGTTCTCAGATTTTCTGGCAACCTTATCAATTTCATCAATGTAGATAATACCTTTTTCAGCCTTTTCAACATCATAATCTGCAGCTTGAATTAGCTTAAGTAGAATGTTTTCAACATCTTCCCCAACATATCCTGCTTCAGTTAATGATGTCGCATCTGCAATAGCAAACGGTACATTTAAGATTCTTGCTAGTGTTTGTGCTAATAATGTTTTACCACTACCTGTTGGACCAATCATCGAAATATTACTTTTCGAAAGTTCAACATCATCAATTTTGCTATTTGAGTTAATTCGTTTATAGTGATTATATACAGCAACAGCTAAAGATTTCTTAGCCTGATCCTGACCAATCACATATTCATCTAAAATTTCATGAATCTCTTTAGGTTTTGGAACATCTTTAAATTCAACTTCCTCTTCTGTTCCAAGCTCTTCCTCAACAATCTCTGTACAAAGTTCGATACATTCATCACATATATAGACTCCAGGTCCTGCTACAAGCTTACGAACCTGATCTTGGGTTTTTCCACAGAACGAACATTTTAGTTGTCCTTTTTCGTCGTTAAATTTAAACATTGTTTCACCCCTTAAATCTTTATCTAAATCACCAGTTTTCCACCTTACCCATGAACTCTTATCAAAGTCTAGGCCAATAGATGCAGATGGGTTAAAGAAAAACGAATTGCAAAAAAAGTATGTACTGCATTTTACCACAAGTAGGCTCCTTATAGGTAATGAAACTACTCAGATAAATGAAAAAGCTTACATTCACTACTTATGGTTCACTCACATCCCGGAAGATGCTTCTTACTTAAAGAATATGTATGTAGTTACTTTCTTATATCATTCCCAATGGAATATAAATAAAACATGATTGTATAAAACAAGGCACGATTTGCTCGCGCCTTGTTCTTTTATTATATTATGCAACAACTTTGCTATTTTCTACAAGAAAATCGATCGCTTTACGAACTTTTAAATCTTCTTTAAGTCCTTCTGCGTTTCCGCCTAAAGCTTGTTTAATATTTTCAATTGGCATGTTGTACATTTCAGCCATTTTTGCTAATTCAGCTTCAACATCTTCATCAGATACTTCAATGTTTTCAGCTTTTGCAATTGCTTCAAGAGTTAAGTTATATTTTACTCGCTTCTCAGCATCGTCCTTCATTTGTGCTTTCAAAGCCTCTTCGTCTTGACCTGAGAATTGGAAGTATAACTCAAGGTTCATTCCTTGCATTTGTAAACGTTGTTCAAATTCTTGCATCATGCGAGAAATTTCATTTTCGATTAACGCCTTTGGAATGTCAACTTCTACACCTTCAGCAGCTTTGTCTACAAGTGAATCACGCAGGTGGTTTTCTGCTTCTGATTTTTTAGTTTCTTCAAGGCGAGTTCTTGTTTGAGCTTTTAATTCTTCAAGAGTTTCAACCTCTTCGTTTACATCCTTAGCAAATTCATCATCTAATGCAGGAAGTTCTTTTGTTTTAATTTCGTGAACTTTTACTTTGAATACAGCTGGTTTGCCTGCTAGGTTTTCAGCGTGGTATTCTTCAGGGAATGTAACTTCTACATCTTTCTCTGCACCTGTTTCTAATCCTACTAGCTGCTCTTCAAAACCTGGAATGAAAGAACCTGATCCAATTTCTAGTGAATAGTTTTCAGCTGCTCCACCTTCAAAAGCTTCACCGTCAACATAGCCATCAAAGTCAATAACAACTGTATCACCGTTCTCAATAGCGCCTTCTTCTTTAACAACTAGCTCTGCATTACGCTCTTGTAATTGTTTTAATTCGTTTTCTACATCTTCATCAGATACAGTATCGTCTAATTTTTCAACTTCTAGACCTTTATATTCACCTAATTTCACTTCAGGTTTAACTGTTACTTTTGCAGTGAAGATTAAGCTTTTTCCTTTTTCGATTTGCTCTACATCGATTTCCGGACGATCCACTGGCTCAATTCCAGCTTCATCAACCGCATTTGGGTATGCTGTTGGTAAAATAATATCTAATGCATCTTGGTATAAAGATTCTACACCAAAACGTTGTTCAAACATTCCACGTGGAATTTTCCCTTTACGGAATCCTGGAATTGAAACTTGTTTAACTACCTTTTTAAATGCTTCATCTAATGCTGTTGTGAAGTCCTCTGCAGAAACTTCAACCGTAAGAACGCCTTCGTTCCCTTCTAATTTTTCCCATTTAACTGACATATTTGCTGTCCCTCCAAAGATCTATAATGATTTGTGCGAATAAGTGATAGGTAAATTGTGGTTGCTTGTCCCAGTTTAAACAATCCCCCACGATCATATACCTGTTTTTATGTACGGTAAAGGTAACCGAATACTAAACATGCTTAGGATTTCGCATAAAAAAGAAGGTCATTTTGTCCAAAATAAAATAAACCTTATCAACGATGATCACTATTTTGCAACCATTTTATTATAACATAGAATGAATTGCTTTCAACATATAGCTCATATTTGAAAATAAGAAATTTCTTCTATTTGATAAATTTTATCACAGGCCTCTTGCAAAGACGATGAAGGCTGAGCATAAATTGCTTCAATTTCCTCATCTTCTATTGAGATCCCATGTAATGAATAACCGACTATATGTAAAGCTGCCGCCCATAATTTCACATCCGTTGGTTGAGGTATAAATGGATAAAGAACATATAAATGCCTAATCCATAACTCTTTTACCGCTTCATAAAGTGTAGGATTCTCATTGCCAAGTGTATCATCTAAGTAATTCAACACTTTTTTTGCAAAAGGAACATCAGCCGGATCTTGGAGCTTAGACGGAATAACCATCATTGTTTCTCCAAATTTATTGACCTTCACTTCCTTCTCAACCTCATGTTCAATCATAAGATGTAAAATCATAGACTTTATCATAGGATGTACCTCTTCGCCTTCTAAAAGAAGCATAAGAGTAGTAAGGTGGTTCCTTACATTTCGATCTTTTAATGATTGAACATACCCCATTTGTTTTTGAGTATCCTGTAATAAATCTTCAATATACAGTGTTTGAGTCTGTTCTAAATCATCATCTTCATCTTCAAGTAAATCAGGATTATTTTGATTCATTTTTCGGCTAAATTCTAATAATTTATAAAAATGTTCAGCACTTTCAGCAGGAAGGTGGTTTTCTTCTAGAACTGCTTCAATTGTTGTTTGTACTTCTTGATATTCCCTAAGCTGAATTAAGATTGTTAAGTAAATTTGAAGAACTGTAAAATAATGACCTATATCCTCTAAAAGCATTTTTTTACAAATTTCTTTTGCCTCATTTAACTCCCCTAGTTCCATCAAACAAATTGCCATTCCTAAATGGATTTCAGCCTTATTTTCATTCAGCTTTTTTGCTTCTGCGAACATATCAAGAGCGTCATGATATTTCTTTTCTTTTAATAGTGCCATACCCTTATCAAGAAATCTCTCTTTTAAATTGGGAAAGAGTACAACATTGTTTTTTTTCTGTTTCATTTATTGGTCAACTCCAGCAACCTTTCTTTGCATACAAGTGTATCAATCCGACTCTTGGAAAACAAGCAGGACTTCATAGAAAAAAATAGGACTGGGCTAGTAACATAAAAAAGCTTTCTTAAATTTAGTTGTTGATTGCGGGCTCCAACAACAATCTGCAAAAAAATCAACATTGTAATTTACCATAAATAAAAAGAAAAAGAGCAGTCATTTATAAAAATGACGCTCTTCTATTCTCATAATTTTTTATTTGTTCATCATAATTTAAGGTTAAATCAATTTCGTCTTTTCCATATAAAAGCATATCCTTCCAATATGGATCAACATCAAATGGTTGTGATAACCCACTATTATCAGTAATTAGTTGTTCTTCAAGATTTATTGTTAATGAATAGCTCTCATCATTGGTTTTTTCACGAATAACATCTAAAATGGATTGCTCTAATGAAATTGGTAATAATCCGTTTTTTAGACAGTTTTGATGGAAAATATCAGCATAAGACGGTGCCAGTATTACCTCAAATCCATAGTCAGATAAAGCCCATGGAGCATGTTCACGAGATGAACCACAGCCAAAATTCTCACCAGCTAGTAATATGGTTGCTCCTTTGCTTTTCTCTTGGTTTAATTCAAAATCAGGATTTTCAGTACCATCTGCTAAGTATCTCCAGTCAAAAAAAGCAAAACGCCCATAGCCAGTTTTTTCTATTCTCTTTAAGAATTGTTTTGGAATAATTTGATCTGTATCTACATTTGTTCTATTTAATACAGCGACTTTCCCTGAATGTGTAGTAAAAGGTTTCATTTTTGTACCTCCTAATGACAATATCGATCTGGATATAAGACTAGTAAGATTCTAGGCATCCGTTTCGTTTTATTTCACTATTTTTTAAGCCTTAATAGCATTTTCTTGGATATGGCGAACATCTACAAATCTTCCATGTAATGCTGCTGCTGCAGCCATTGCTGGACTTACAAGATGTGTTCTAGCACCTTTCCCTTGTCTTCCTTCAAAATTACGATTTGAAGTTGAAGCACATCGCTCCCCTTCAGGTACAACGTCATTATTCATACTTAGGCACATGCTACAACCTGATTCTCTCCATTCAAAGCCAGCCTCTTTAAATATCACATCAAGGCCTTCCTCTTCCGCTACCTTTTTCACTTTTTGAGAGCCTGGAACGACAATAGCACGCACATTATCTGGTACTTTTTGTCCTTTTAAGGTTTTGATGACGTCTGCTGCCTGTCGAAGATCTGTTAAACGTGAATTTGTACAAGATCCAATGAAAACATGTTCAATCGTAATGTCTTCAATTTTTGTATTCGGTTGTAATCCCATGTAGCTGAAGGCACGGTTTGCTTCATCGATTTCTTCTGCGTTTTGAAACACATTTAAATCAGGAGTTTTCTCGTCAACACCTACAGACATACCAGGATTTGTTCCCCAAGTAACCATTGGTGCAATATCTTCTCCATTTAATGTAATCACTCTGTCATACTCGGCATCTTCATCAGTTCTTAATGTTTTCCAGTATTCAACAGCACGATCAAACTCTTCCCCTTGTGGTGAATACTTTCTTCCTTTAATATAAGAAAAAGTCGTTTCATCTGGTGCAATAAGCCCAGCTCTAGCCCCAGCTTCAATTGACATATTACAGATTGTCATTCGCTCATCCATTGATAAGCTCTCAATAACTTCTCCTGTATATTCAATAATAAAGCCAGTACCAAAACGCACCCCATATTTACCTATTACAGCTAGAATAACATCTTTTGCTGTAACACCCTTTTGCAGCTTACCAGGAACGTGAATATTTAGCGTTTTAGGGCGCTGTCTCCACAGTGTTTGAGTTGCTAGAACATGTTCAACTTCACTAGTCCCAATACCAAATGCGATTGCTCCGAATGCTCCATGTGTTGAAGTATGGCTATCTCCACAAACAATCGTTTTTCCTGGAAGAGTTAAACCTAGTTCTGGTCCAATAACGTGAACAATCCCCTGATCCTCGCTCTGCAAGTCAGCTAATCGGATTCCAAATTCTTTACAATTTCTCTCTAATGCACTAATTTGATTTTTGGCAACCTCATCTTCTATTACAAAACGATTGACCGTTGGAACATTATGATCCATAGTCGCAAACGTTCGGTCTGGTCTTCTTACTTTACGATTTTTCTCTCGTAACCCCTCAAAAGCCTGTGGTGATGTTACTTCATGAATTAAATGTAAGTCGATATATAAAAGATCTGGTTTTCCTTGTTCTTGTTTGACGATATGCTCGTCATAGATCTTTTCAATAATCGTTCTTGGCTTCATAGTCGTATACCTCCTTTAATAGATGGAAAATGAGGGGCTGACAAAAAGTAATTTGTCATACCCCTCAGGTCCCGATGCAAATACCCTTAAACATTTGCCATCGGATTCTATAAATTAGAACAATACTACTTTAAATAAAATTAAGAATAAGCTTCCATAATATTCAAAATAGCATGGTCATCTGATAGTGCATTTTTAATTTCTTCACCCATTTGTTTCGTTGAAATAGCTTTTTCACCATTTGCAAGATCAGCCGTACGAGCACCTGAATTTAAAACATTATCAACAGCTTTTTCGATCGCCTTTGCTTCTTCTTCCAAACCAAAGGATTGGCGAAGCATCATAGCAGCAGAAAGTATCGTTGCAATTGGATTCGCTATGTTTTTCCCAGCAATATCTGGTGCCGAGCCGTGAATAGGTTCATATAAATGCAAACCCGTTGAAGATAGACTAGCTGATGAGAGCATTCCTAGGGACCCTGTAATCATGGATGCTTCGTCACTCAAAATATCTCCAAACATGTTTTCAGTCACGATAACATCAAATTGTTTTGGTGATCGAATAAGCTGCATTGCGGCATTGTCAACTAACATATGCTCTAATGTTACATCAGGGTAACGAGAAGCTACCTCTTCTGCCACTTCGCGCCACACCCTACTTGATTCTAAAACATTTGCCTTATCAACTGATGTAACATGTTTACGACGCTTACTTGCAATCTCAAATGCTGAAACAAGGATACGTTCGATTTCGTGACGTTTGTAAAACAATGTATCGACTACTGCATCTTCCCCATCACGAACCACTCGCTCACTTGGTTTACCGAAATACAATCCGCCTGTTAATTCACGTACGATAACAAAGTCTACTCCATCAACATACTCCTTTTTCAAAGGGGAAGAATCTAACAAACTATCAAACGTTGTAATCGGGCGTAAGTTTGCGAATAAATCCAATTCCTTACGTAATGCTAATAGACCACGCTCCGGGCGAAGTTCCATAGGATTCTGATCCCACTTCGGTCCTCCAACAGCACCTAAAATGATAGCATCGGATTTTTTGCAAATTTCGATTGTTTCTTGTGGCAAAGGATTACCCTTTTGATCAATAGCACCGCCACCAATCAATCCGTAGTTAAATTGGAATTGATGTTGGAAATGTTCAGCAACAGCTTTTAAGATTTCAACTGTAACATCTACGACTTCTTTCCCAATTCCATCACCAGGTAATAATGCGATTGTTTTTTTCATGTTCGATCCTCCTCCATCTTTTGGCGTTTAATTTTGTAGACTTGCTTCAAGAGCTAAATTTGGAATTTCTGATAATAATGAGATACGGTTAACGGCATTAATATAAGCTTTTGCTGAAGCTTCTAATACATCTTGTGCCATACCCCTACCGCTTGCTTCATTATCTGCGATTTTTATTTTAACATACACTTGTGCTAGGGCGTCTCTACCACCACTGTTAGACTGAATGCGATAATCAATCAGGTTAATTGACTTTCCAACACATCTTTCTAATGTGTTATAGATCGCTTCAACACTTCCAGCTCCAGTAGCCGCTTCTTGAATTATCTCGTTCTCAGAATTCAATAATGTGATGGTTGCAGTTGGAATTTGAGCAGTACCATATTGAACCTGTAATGATTTCAATTCATATGCAGCTTCTTTACTTGCTACTTTTTCTTCGATTAAGAGAGCTTTTAAATCATCATCAGAGATTTCTTTTTTCTTCTCTGTTAATTCTTTGAAAGCAACAAATAACTTGTTAACCTCTTCATCTGAGCTCTCAAACCCAAGTTCTTGCAAACGATTTTTGAAGGCATGTCGCCCTGAATGTTTACCAAGAACCATTGAATTTGTAGATACACCTACTAGCTCAGGAGAAATAATTTCGTATGTTGTTTTCTCCTTTAGTACTCCGTCTTGGTGAATTCCTGATTCATGAGCGAATGCATTTCTTCCTACAACCGCTTTGTTACCAGGAACGACCATACCAGTTAAGCTACTAATTAAATCACTAGTACGTTTTGTTTCCTTTAAATATAAGCCAGTCTTTGCTTGATAATAGTCACTTCTGATGTGGAGAGCAACAGCAACTTCTTCAAGTGCTGCATTTCCTGCTCTTTCACCAATTCCGTTAACTGTTCCCTCAATTTGACCCGCACCATGCTCAATCGCTGATAAAGAGTTAGCAACTGCCATGCCTAAATCATCATGACAGTGTGCTGATAGAATAATATTGTCAGTTCCTTTTACATTTTCACGTAAATAAGTAAAGATTTCTCCATATTCTTTTGGAGTAATATAGCCTACTGTATCTGGAATGTTGATCACGTGTGCACCAGCTTCAATTACCTTCTCGACAATTTCAGCTAAGTAAGGCAATTCAGTACGACATGCATCCTCTGCTGACCATTGTATGATAGGGAAAAATTGTGCAGCATATTTAACAGATTCAACAGCTGTTTGGATCACCTGTTCTTTCGTCTTCTTTAACTTAAACTCTCTATGAATTGGAGAAGTAGCTAAGAAAACATGCAATCTAGGTTCTTCTGCATATTTCAATGCTTCCCATGCTGCATCAATATCTCCTTTAACAGATCGAGCCAGTCCAGTTACTGAGCTATTTCTAACTGTTTTTGCAATTTCTTGAACTGCTAATAAATCACCTTTTGATGTAGCAGGAAAACCTGCTTCTATAACGTCCATTCCGAGTTTTTCTAGTTGTTTCGCAATCTCTAGTTTTTCTTTCACATTAAGATTCACACCAGGAGATTGTTCGCCATCACGGAGCGTTGTATCAAATAGGTTAATTTTTCGCACTCACACTCACCGCTTCTTTCTGTTTTTGTTTTGATTTTACGAATGGCATCATTGCACGTAGCTTTTTACCAACAACTTCGATTTGGTGCTCGTTTTCATTATTATTAATTGCATTGAATTGTGGACGGTTTGCTTGATTCTCAAGGATCCATTCTTTCGCAAATTTACCTGTTTGGATGTCTTTAAGAACTTCTTTCATTGCTTCTTTAGAACGACCGTCTACAACGCGTGGACCTGAAACGAAGTCACCCCATTGTGCTGTATCAGAAATTGAATATCTCATTCCAGCCATTCCATCTTCATACATTAAATCTACGATTAATTTCAATTCATGTAAGCACTCAAAATATGCTACTTCAGGTTGGTATCCAGCTTCAACTAAAGTTTCGAACCCAGCTTTCACAAGTGATGTTAAACCACCACAAAGTACTGCTTGCTCACCGAATAAATCTGTTTCAGTCTCTTCTTTGAATGTTGTTTCTAAAACACCTGCACGTGCAGATCCAACACCCTTAGCGTAAGCTAATGCTTTATCTTTTGCTTCACCAGTTACATCCTGATAGATAGCGAATAATGCAGGTACACCAGCGCCTTCTTCATATGTTCTTCTTACAAGATGACCTGGTCCTTTTGGTGCTACTAAGAATACATCAACATCTGCAGGCGGTACGATTTGACTGAAATGAACGTTAAAACCGTGAGCGAATACTAATGAATTACCTGCTTCTAAACCTGGTTTGATTTCTTCTTCATAAACTTTTGCTTGTTGCTCATCTGGAAGTAATACCATTACTAAATCGCCAAGTTCCGCTGCTTCAGCAACTGAAACTACATGATGACCATCTTCTACTGCTTTATTGAAAGAACCACCTTGACGTACACCAACTACTACGTCAACTCCACTTTCTTTTAAGTTAAGTGCGTGTGCATGACCTTGTGAACCATACCCAATGATTGCAACCTTCTTCCCTTGTAATGCTGCCTCGTTTACGTCACCGTTATAATATACTTTTGTCATGTATAATCTCTCCTCGAATTCATTTTTTTGAATTAATTAAGTTTTTTGCTATATATGAATCTATTGCCTGAATGAATCAGGCTAGATTACAAACGATTTAAACAATTGAAACTGGAACTTCTTTTGTGATTCTTTGAGTACCACGTGTAAAGGCAGTAGTACCAGTTCGAGCAATTTCTTTAATTCCATAAGGTTTTAGTAAATCGATTAATACTTCAATTTTTTCAGGCTCACCAGTTACTTGAACAACAACACTTTCTTTGCTTACATCAATTACGGTTGCTCTGAACGGTTGAATAAGTCCTTGAATCTCCATCCTTGTAGCTGGTGTTGACATTACCTTTATCAATGCCAGTTCCCTAGATACAATAGATTGTGAAGTAATATCTGTGACCTTTAGAACATCTATTTGTTTATTTAATTGCTTTGTGATTTGCTCTACTTCTTTTTCCTCTTGTACATTTACAACAACTGTCATTCTAGAAACACCTTCTGTTTCAGCATGACCTACTGTAATACTTTCAATGTTGTAATGTCTTTTTGTAAATAATCCTGTGATTTTATTTAATACCCCAGTTTGGTTTAAAACCGTTAATGAGAGGATTCTTTTCATAACTTAACACCTACCATTTCATGCAACCCTTTACCTGGAGCAACCATTGGATAAACATTTTCATTCTTACTTACATGGATATCAAGAAGTACTGACTCATCTGATAAAATAGCAGCCTTTAATTTCTCTTCCCAGCCCTCTTCGTTAACAATGCGCACCCCGTTAATTCCGTAAGCCTCTGAAAGCTTAACAAAATCTGGTTGGGTCACAAATTTCGAATGCGAATAACGCTCTTCGTAGAAAATTTCTTGCCACTGCCTTACCATTCCAAGGGAACCATTATTCAAAATGACAACTTTAATCGGCAAGTTTAATTCATGTATAACCGATAATTCCTGAAGAGTCATTTGGAATCCACCATCACCTAAGACTGCTATAACGGTTGAATTCCGGGCTGCAAGTTGTGCTCCAATTGCTGATGGTAAACCAAAGCCCATTGTTCCAAGGCCTCCAGAAGTTACCCATTTGTTCGGAGTTTTAAAGTTATAATATTGTGCAGCCCACATTTGATGCTGTCCAACATCAGTTGTAACAATGGCTTCACCATTCGTCCATTTGTGAATAAGCTCTAAAATATTCTGTGGCTTTAATTCAGTTTCACTTTCTTGATAAGTAAGCGGAAATTCCTCTTTATTAGAAGCTAACTGCTCATTCCACTCTTTATTATCACCTTGTTTGCCATCTTGCTTTAATAATTGTTGAAGAACTAATTTTGCATCTCCCACAATTGGAATTTGTGTCGGAACATTTTTTCCAATTTCAGCAGGATCAATATCAATATGAGCAATTGTTGCCTTCTTCGCAAAATGTTGTAGATTACCTGTAACGCGATCATCAAATCTAGCACCAACACTGATTAATAAATCACAGTCATAAATCGCCATATTGGCTGTATACGTACCATGCATACCAGCCATCCCTAAAAATAACGGATGATCTGATGGGAAACCACCTAATCCTAGTAACGTATTAGCAATTGGAATTTGTTGTTGTTCCGCATACTGTCTCAGTTCCTCAGAACCATTTGCATGAAGAACACCTGCTCCAGCTAAAATAACAGGTTTTTTCGCTCGGCTTACTGCTTCTACTAATTTGCGAATTTGAAGATAATTCGGCTCACTATTTGGTTGATAACCGGGAAGATTTACCTCCATATCATAAGAGAAATTCCCTTCGATCGTAGCAATATCTTTTGGTATATCAATTAATACCGGGCCAGGCCTTCCAGTTGTAGCAATATGAAAGGCTTCTTTAATAATTCTTGGAAGCTGATCCACCTCACGTACTTGGTAATTGTGTTTAGTGATTGGTGTTGTAATCCCTAAGATATCAGCTTCTTGAAAGGCATCAGAACCAATCACAGAAGATGCCACTTGACCAGTGAAAACAACTAATGGCAGTGAATCGATCATGGCATCTGCTAAACCAGTGACTAGATTTGTTGCACCTGGTCCAGATGTAGCGATGACAACTCCAGGTTTTCCAGAGATACGCGCATAACCTTCAGCAGCATGAATACCACCTTGCTCATGGCGAGTTAGAACATGAAATAAACCTGAATCATAAAGGCTATCATATATAGGCAATACAGCACCACCAGGATATCCAAAAATAACTTCTACTTTTTCCTGCTTTAAAGCTTCAATAAGCATCAGTGACCCGGACATCGTGTTTGTACATTTGGCAGTTGAGTTGTTCAACTGTACATTTGTACTCATTTTCTTTCCTCCCTTTTCTGGCATTCAGCCCCTGTATTTTAGTAAAAATTCAATTAATTCAACATATAAAAAACCTTCCCACCCCTCATAAGACTCCACAAGAAAATCGTGTGCCAAAGGGGCGAAAAGGTTAATAAACTATTTTCGCGGTACCACCCTTCTTCATGGTCAATTTGACCACCTTACGAACAGAAACTGTTCACTTTGATAACGAGTACCGAAGAATGGGACCCGGTTAACCCTACTAAAGTTCGGATTAACACTCAGAGGCGAGTTCATCTTTGGGAATATCACCGGCTTCCAGCTACCCCGGTTCTCTGTAGATACTTTACCAAAAACTACTTTTCCTCTTCACCGTTTTACTATATGAAAATAATTAACTTACATGAAGACTTTGAGGGATATTGTCTACCTTTACGCCCTCTTCAATAACTTTCTTACGAAAAGCTTCTAAGAGCTTCTTCGTTTCATCACCAGGAATACCGTCACCTATTGTACGTCCATCAACTTTCACAACAGCAATTACTTCAGCCGCTGTTCCCGTTAAGAATACCTCATCAGCCGTATAAACATCATGACGAGTAAATGGTTCTTCCCTTACCTCATATCCCAATTCAACTGCTATATCTATGATGGCATTTCTTGTTATGCCCTCAAGTGCACCTATATATCCAGGGGGAGTTAATAACTTCCCATTTTTTAAGATAAAGACATTGTCTGCTGAACCTTCTGCGACATAACCTTGATCGTTTAACATTAATGCTTCACTTACATTCGCTAAATGCGCTTCAATTTTCACCAATACATTGTTTAAATAGTTAAGTGATTTCACCTTTGGGCTTAATACATCAGGTCTATTTCTTCTCGTAGCCACTGTCACTATGTCAATACCTGTTTCATATAAGTGCTTAGGAAATATTGAGAGAGGCTCAACGATAATGACTGTATTTGCACGTTTACAGTTATAAGGATCTAATCCTAGATCACCAGTTCCTCTTGAGACAACTAAACGAATGTACGCATCGCTCAAACCGTTCTTTTTAACAGTCTCAACGACTAATTCTGTTAGTTCATCCTGTGAGTATGGAATGGTTAGCATAATTGATTTTGCCGATTGGTATAATCGATCCATATGCTCTTTCATCCTAAAGATATTTCCACTGTAAACTCTAATCCCTTCGAACACTCCATCACCGTATAAAAATCCGTGATCATAAACTGATATTTTTGCATCTTCTTTCTTTACAAACTCATCATTTAGAAAGATCCATTGGTCCCCCATAAGAGCACGCCTTTCCTTAAAAAAGTTCAAAAACCAGATCACTGAACATTATTTCTGTAAAGGAAAATATAAAATAATTCAAATTTTCTATACTTTTTAAAATGTTCGTGTAACTTTTATTTGAACTTATATTACGCTCAATAAATCCAAGTGTCAACAGTGTTTCACGAATAATTTGATAATTTAGATTTCTCGATTTTGGTTGTATACGCTTACATCATTGGTATAATTGGAAAGGCTATTTTCAAAAAATTTTATGAATTTTAAAAAAAATCCGCAGCTGTGGAGGTTTTAATTATTAAGGTTTATTAGGAGGTTGCTATTTGAAGAGTTTTAATTTCTTTTACTTATAAACATGTTACAACTCTTTACCTGTATTTAAAACTTACATGTCAGGTATTCTAACATATTTTTTATACCCTATTACTACGTGAATCATGACGTCAAGTAATTTATAAGTGAAAGCCCATAAATAGCAAAAAAACCTTCCACCAAAGATGGAAGGTTTATATGTATTATTTTAATGGCGTCCCAGGAGAGATTCGAACTCCCGACCGTACGCTTAGAAGGCGTATGCTCTATCCAGCTGAGCTACTGGGACATAATCATTATTGTCTTTAAAGTTTCAATGACATTTATCATTATATTTCTATTCACTATAAAAGTCAACAGTTTTTTTCACTTTTTTATGAAGAGGGAGAAATACTCCCTCATTTTAAAGAAAACTCTTTAGTAAGTTCTTTAACTAGTTCACCATTTACTTCAAAAAAAGTAACACGTGCAGTATCGTTTTCAAGGTCCAGTATAGCATATGTCTTTTGCCTTCGTAGAACCGGAAGTCTAATACTACCAGGGTTTATAAGCAAAACTCCATCAATTAATTCGGCATTTGCAATATGAGAATGCCCGTAACAGGCAATTTTTGCATTTGTTTCATTAGCACGATACTTAAGACTCATGAGAGACATTTTCACATTAAACAAGTGTCCATGTGTCATATATAAAGTAATACCGCTTAGATCTTCAATGATTTCATTTGGTAAGGCTGATCCAGAATCACAATTACCTTTTACCCCTTTAAAGCCATTTAACTCCTTGCTATTAGCCGGTAGCTCAGAATCACCGCAATGCAGCATTAATTGTACTTCATCTTGATGTCTGTTTTTTATTTCTATGATTTCTGAGGTCAATCCATGACTATCACTCATTATTAAAATCTTCATGATTTCCTTCGCCTCGTTTGTTATTCAGTTCAATAGGTCTTTTATTTTTCTCAATGCATCTGCGCGATGACTTATCTGATTTTTTTCTTGCTTTGATAGTTCAGCCATTGTCTTATCGCTGCCTTTCAGGCAAAAAATTGGATCATAACCAAAACCGCTAAGGCCTTTTTGCTTTTCTGCAATGTAACCTTCACATGTTCCAACAACAGTTTGTGTTTGTTGCGTAGGTACGGAGATTGCCAAAGCGCAAACAAACCTTGCTCCTCGATCTTTCTTTTCTACGTTCATCATCTTTTCAAGGACTTTGTTTATGTTTTCTTGATCATCTTTCTTTGGGCCTGCATATCTAGCTGAAAAGACACCTGGCTCTCCATTTAAATAATCAATTTCTAAACCAGAGTCATCTGCTATTGTCATCATCTGATACTGATTAGATATAGCCTCTGCTTTTAGTATAGCATTTTCTTCAAAGGTCTTACCCGTTTCTTCAACATCTAATGAGTCTGGAAAATCAAAAAGAGAACTGACATGATAGCCTAAAGGCGCTAGCAATGCTTCAAACTCTTTTACTTTCCCTTGGTTTTTTGTGGCTATAAGGATTTGTTTCACTTTGTTATTACCTGCTTCTTCGCATTCTCTTCAATTATCAATGAGAGATCTCCAAGCACTTCTTTTTGATGCACAATAAGTGCTTTTACTCCTTGTTCCGCTAAATCCAACATACTGTTTAACTCACTTCTTGTAAATGTTGCTTCCTCACCAGTTCCTTGGACTTCAACGAGCCCACCATTTGATGTCATAATGACATTCATATCAACAAGTGCATTTGAGTCTTCTATGTAATTCAAGTCCAAAATTTCTCCATGCTCAGTATCTACTCCTACAGATACAGCTGCCAGAAAGTCTGTTATTGGGAGTGATTTTAGTTTCCCAGCTTTAACAAGTTTATCAAGAGCAATAACCATCGAAACATAAGCACCTGTAATGGAAGCTGTCCTTGTTCCTCCATCTGCCTGAATCACATCACAATCGATCCAAATGGTTCTTTCACCAAGTTCGTTCAGATTCACTACTGCCCTTAATGCTCTTCCTATAAGTCGTTGTATTTCCATCGTACGACCTGTAATTTTTCCTTTTGACGATTCTCTAATCGTCCGTTGTTCTGTTGCTCTTGGGAGCATGGAATACTCTGCCGTAATCCAACCTTTCCCTGCCCCTCTCATGAACGGTGGTACACGGTCTTCAACACTAGCATTACAAATTACTTTCGTATTACCAATAGTGATTAGAACAGAGCCCTCAGGATGCATGACAAAATCCTTTATTATTTCAACTTTTCTTAATTGATCTACTGCACGATCATCATGTCTCATCATTTATTCCCTCCAATGAAACTTTTGTAAACAAGAAATAAGAGGCAGCTTTACATAAGCATACCTCTCTATACCCTATATATATTATATCAAAAACTTGTTATTAAAAACTACCTGTATTCACTTTAGTAGGTCGAGTAACAGGTTCTGTTAATTTTTCCCCATTTTCATTTATTAGTTCTGCTTTTCCATTAACTGTTACTGCTACGCTTTCTATGCCATCCTGCTCAGTTAACGTTAATACTAAGGCATTCAATACGTTTGATGAAATAATTTTTTGTTCTTCATCAAAACTACCGAAAATAGATTCATTAAAATCGAGTGTCACTTTTCCATTTTCATACTTAGGAGCACTTAATAATTCCACTCCATCTTGGAAGTCGGTCATTAAACCTAATGATGGAGATGGCCCTTTTGTCAGTTCATTAACCGCTGAAACAATTGGATCTGTTTCATCATTGGTAATACGTTTTGTTACAGGAACGTAATACTGTTGTCCATCTGATTCAGCCATGTAGTATACAGTTAATGGTTTCGTATTTGTCAAATCTACAACATCACTAGTATCATGATTTATTCCATCATCCCTCGTCACGCCATCATGAATCGGTGTACTATTAACAGGCATTTCTTTTTGTTCATGTCCATTAACCCATATTTTCACTTTATCCACTTTATCAAATTGTGTTAATGTCCAAGTGATAGCTTGAAGAATCTTGGCTTCATCCTCTTTTTTGTAATTATTAAATTCCTTTGAAAAATCTGCAATTGCTGTTCCATCTTCCTTAATATTCACTCCAAGAACTTGTGTATCTGGAGGTAAAACAGCTCTAAATCCATTAGGAAGAATATTGGATACAGGTCCACCTTCAACCAAATACTCAAGCGATTGTTTAGCTACACTATCTGTTTTTGGTAGGTTCATGGTATAAGGAACAACAAAACCACTTTTATCAATTAGATAAAGTTGACTTGTCATTGTTTCCTCTCCTTGATCAGCGTTTACATCGTCTACACCTTTTTCTGATTCTACGGTACCATCTTCTGTAATTGTTACATCTTGTGGTGGATCAATTTCTTTCACAGCTTCCTCTGCATTGAACAATCCACAACCAGAAAGGAGCAATGTTGAGGCTAGTACTGTAACTGCAATCTGTTTCTTGTATTTAGACATTAAAATCCCTCCAAAGGCAGTTTGTACTACTATGTATACGAGCTATTCTAGTAATTAGAACGACTTTTTGTACAAACTTCTTTTTTTACATTACATATCAATATATCTAAAAAAAACACAGCGAAAGCTCACTGTGTTCAGGAAGGTTGTTATTCACTTTTTACACTATCCAATGAAATGGATTCAACATGTCGTACAGGTTGTTCAAACCATTTTGAAGCTATTTTTTCAAATAATTGCTTTGGACCTGTTGTTAAGAACAAATGCTGTTTTTTTCCAGATGATTGATTTAATGTTTTATTAAACGATAAAATTGTACTAACCTCACGAGCAGTTTCATCACCTGAGCAAATAATTTTCACAGCATGTCCCATGAATGCCTCAATTTGAGATTGTAAAATAGGATAGTGCGTACAACCTAAAATCAATGTATCGATCTTACTACCCGTAAAAGGGGCAAGAGATTCCTCCACGATAGCTTTTGCTTCTTCCCCTTCATATTCACCACTTTCGACAAGGGGAACAAATTTAGGACAAGCTAAACTATCGACCGTAAGGCAATTATTTAAGGTTTTTAAAGCTGTTTCATATGCGGAGCTCTTAATTGTATTGAATGTACCAATAACCCCAATATGGTCATTTTTAGTGACCTTTACAGCCGTCCTTGCACCCGGGAAAATAACGCCGATAACCGGGATATCCAAAGTATCTTGGATTTCTTGTAAAGCAATTGCTGTAGCCGTGTTGCACGCAATCACAAGCATCTTAATATGATGATTTTCAAGTAAATAGTTGGTCAGCTCCCAAGTGAATTCCCGAACTTCTCCAGCTGGACGCGGTCCGTAGGGACAACGTGCTGTATCACCTAAATAAATGATTTCTTCCTTTGGTAATTGTCTCATGATTTCCTTTGCGACAGTTAATCCGCCGACTCCGGAATCAATGACACCGATAGGTCTTTTCAAATAATCGCCTCATTCTTAACTCATTTCTTGTTGTAATTTAATTAACGATTTTTCTAGTGCATTCAATTCTTCCTGATCGAAATTTACGATCATATCAGTTAAGTAGTTTTGTCGTTTTTCAATTACTTCTTCTATAATACGTTCTCCCTCATCTAACAAATGAATTCTTACTACTCTTCGATCTAGGGGATCTTTCACTCGTATTACAAGCTTATTCTTTTCCATTCGATCAATTAAGTCTGTTGTTGTGCTGCACGCTAAAAACATTTTGGTAGAAAGTTCTCCAATTGTTAAGTCTCCATTTTCCCATAGCCATTGGAGAGCAACAAACTGTGGCGGAGTTATATTATAGTCACTTAGTATTTCCCGACCTTTTTGTTTAATGATTCCCGATATATGACGTAGCGACTTTTCAAGATCAGCTACCTTTTGTTTTCTATCATTTGCCTGATTTATGCTGCTCAAACTTTCACCCTCGCTTAATTATTCTAATACGCATCATTTTTGTGCATATACATATCGATTTTATTTTCCATGTTTTTTTCTTAAATTGCAAGTTAGAGATTTTTCTAGCATACAAGAGTATCTAGACAAAATAATAACCGGCTTCCTTGTTAAAAAGGAGAGCCGGTATTGGTTAGAGCTCGAGTTCACCCATTCGAAGGAGCTCAACAACCGCTTGAGAGCGTCCCTTAACACCAAGCTTTTGCATCGCATTTGAGATATGATTCCGAACTGTTTTTTCACTTATAAAGAGCTCGCTAGCAATCTCTTTCGTGGTCTTATCCTGAACTAACAATTCGAATACTTCTCTCTCTCTTTTCGTGAGTAGTGGCTTTGATTGAAACTCTTTCTCTTTCAAGTATTGTAACCCTCCTTGCTAAGGTGAGAGCTGGTCTAACGGATGGGTATATATTTAGTCAACATATACTATGTGAAACCGTGAGGCACTGTGACACAATCAATACGGAAAAGTTGTTTAACTACATCCATTTTTATGAATTAGTTGTTTCTAACTCCATTAAGCACTCTCGATCGCTTTTTGACCATGGGACACTTTTACCTGTGTGCTTGGATATCTGTACGACTGTTCCTCGACCTACAAAAATACTCTCACCATGTTGGTTTACTCCTAAGTAATGCAGATCAACAGATGATGTTCCAATTCGGTTGATTTTCACAAAAAGTGTGATGATATCATCGAAATACGCCTGATATAAGAAATCACATTGTAGGTCTGCTACAACTGGAATTTTTTCTCCATTAGAACTCAACCATTTTTTCATCATTTGATTGCTTTTGAAAAATTCTATTCTTCCTTCTTCAAAGTATGTAAAAGGAGCTGTATTGTTCATATGTCCAAACATATCTGTTTCTGAAAATCTAATTTTTATTTTATAGGAAAAAGAAAAACTCTTTTTATATGTGTCATCAAAATTTTCAATATATGAAACCTTTTTCAAACTGCTCATCCTTTCGATAGAAAATTTGAGGTTACAGAACAAAAACGCAAGCGCCTTAGCCACCTAAGGCAATTAAGACGATTAGAAAATAGCGTATTCTTTGCCTTCAATTCTAAACTTGCTATTGATCTCGAGGGGCTAGGCTCTTGCATTTTTTGCAAATATAAGACTGCTGGGTGCCGAAGCGCTTATCCAGTTCATCATTTTTCATTTCTAAAACAATGAAAAAAGAGACCAACCTATTGAAGTCAGTCCCTTTATATCAGTTATTATACTTGGTCACTACCAAAGAAATTACGGAATGATTGGATTGCTGTATCACGATTTAGTGCAGCAATTGAGGTCGTTAAAGGAATCCCCTTTGGACATGATTGTACACAGTTTTGTGAGTTACCGCAGTTTGCTAATCCACCATCTCCCATAATTGCTTCAAGACGTTCAGATTTATTCATCTCACCTGTTGGGTGTGCATTAAATAGACGAACCTGTGATAGTGGCGCTGGTCCAATAAAGTTAGATTTACTGTTTACATTTGGACATGCTTCAAGGCACACACCACAGGTCATACATTTCGACAGTTCATAAGCCCATTGGCGCTTTTTCTCTGGCATACGTGGACCAGGTCCTAAATCATACGTGCCGTCTACCGGAATCCACGCCTTCACTTTTTTAAGTGAGTCAAACATACGTTTACGGTCAACTTGTAGGTCACGAACAACCGGGAAAGTGCGCATAGGCTCAAGTCGAATTGGCTGTTCTAGTTGATCAACTAGAGCTGTACATGATTGACGGGGTTTACCGTTGATAACCATGGAACAAGCCCCACAAACTTCTTCTAAACAGTTCATATCCCAGTTGATTGGTGTTGATTTTTTACCATTAGCATTTACAGGATTACGTCTAATTTCCATTAATGCAGAAATAACGTTCATGTTTGGACGGTAAGGTATTTCAAATTTTTCCTGATAAGGTTCTGCTTCAGGCGATTCTTGTCGGGTAATAATAAATTGAACTACTTTATTCTCGCTCATTAGTTATCCCCCTTTTTACTTTTAGAATAGTCACGCTTTCTAGGTTCGATTAAGGAAACATCAACATCATCATAACGGAATTCAGGCGCAGTACGTTCACCAGTATGTTTCGCCATTGTTGTTTTTAACCACTCCTCATCATTACGATCAGGGAATTCAGGTTTATAGTGTGCTCCACGGCTTTCATTTCGGTTATAAGCACCGAGTGTTACAACACGGGACAATTGGAGCATATTTTTCAATTGTCGTGTGAACGCTGCCCCTTGGTTGCTCCATTTAGCTGTATCGTTAATGTTAATGTTATCGAATCTTTCAATCAGCTCTTGTATCTTTTCATCTGTTTTTAGAAGCTTATCATTATGTCTCACAACAGTAACGTTATCTGTCATCCATTCTCCTAATTCCTTATGAAGAATATACGCATTTTCATTACCATCTAAATTCATAATATGATTCCATTTATCTTCTTCCTGTTTTACATAGCCTTCGAATAAAGTAGAAGACAAATCTTCTGCACTCTTTTCTAGACCATTAATATACTTAACAGCGTTAGGCCCTGCCACCATACCACCGTAAATGGCGGATAGTAAAGAGTTCGCACCTAGACGGTTCGCACCATGCATAGAATAATCACACTCACCTGCTGCAAATAATCCAGGAATATTAGTCATTTGATCATAATCAACCCAAAGTCCACCCATCGAATAGTGAACGGCAGGGAAAATCTTCATTGGTACCTTACGTGGATCATCCCCCATGAATTTTTCATAGATTTCAATAATACCACCAAGTTTAATATCTAGTTCCTTAGGATCTTTGTGAGATAAATCTAGGTAAACCATGTTCTCGCCATTGATTCCTAACTTTTGCTCAACACAAACGTCAAAAATTTCACGTGTGGCGATATCACGAGGAACAAGGTTGCCGTATGCAGGATATTTTTCTTCAAGGAAATACCATGGTTTTCCATCTTTATATGTCCATACTCGTCCACCTTCTCCACGAGCAGATTCACTCATTAGACGAAGTTTATCGTCTCCAGGTATTGCCGTTGGGTGGATTTGAATGAATTCACCATTTGCATAGTAAACACCTTGCTGATAGACGATAGATGCTGCAGATCCTGTATTTATAACTGAATTTGTAGATTTTCCAAAGATGATTCCTGGTCCACCTGTAGCCATAATTACAGCATCTGATCGGAATGATTCAACCTGCATGGAAGTTAGATTTTGTGCTGTAATTCCGCGACAAACACCATCATCGTCAATAACTGCACCCAAAAATTCCCAACCTTCATACTTTGTTACAAGCCCAGCAACCTCATAGCGTCTTACCTGCTCATCTAGTGCATATAGCAATTGTTGGCCTGTAGTTGCCCCAGCAAATGCTGTACGGTGATGCTGAGTACCGCCGAATCGCCTGAAGTCTAATAAGCCTTCAGGGGTACGGTTAAACATAACACCCATTCGGTCTAATAGGTGAATGATGGCAGGTGCTGCTTCAGTCATTGCTTTAACTGGTGGTTGGTTAGCTAAAAAGTCTCCACCATAAACTGTATCATCAAAATGTTCCCAAGGTGAATCTCCTTCACCCTTTGTGTTTACAGCTCCATTAATTCCGCCTTGAGCACACACTGAATGTGATCTTTTAACCGGAACTAATGAAAATAAATCTACTTGAACGCCAGCTTCAGCAGCTTTTATTGTAGCCATTAAACCGGCTAATCCGCCTCCGACAACGATAATTTTACTTTTACTCATTAAGCCCACTCCCTTTAGATGTTGTTCAAAAAGTCCGGGGAAAATAGCTGTCGAATCTCTGCATCAGTTTGCTTTTCCACTACTCACGTATTAACTGCTATAGCGGAACTTCAACAATATAGCCCACGTCCCCTGTAAGCAACGTTGAAGTCACTACATCCTGTGGAAGTCGTTGCTCAAATCTGCACTTCCTTGATCTTCTCAGCTCTTTTGTCTTCCTTTTTGAACCCCTTCTTTAATAGCTATTACTGGATTAGACGAATGCAAAAATTGCTCGAACTCCCACAAATGAAAGTGCTAGGAAGATTGCTAGAGTCACATAAGTGGAGATAACTTGTGAGCGAGGAGTAACCGTAATTCCCCAACTTACTGCAAATGACCATAAACCGTTAGCAAAATGGAATATAGTTGAAATTACACCAATTAAATAGAAAACAAGCATAAATGGACTACTTAGAATAGAAGCCATCATGTCATAATTTACTTCCGCTCCAAGTGCAGCGGCAATCCTTGTTTCCCATACATGCCAAGCGATGAAAATAAACGTAATAATTCCTGTAATACGCTGTAGCATAAATAACCAATTTCGAAGATAACCATAGTTACTTACATTGTTTTTAGCAGTAAATGCAATATATACTCCGTAAATAGCATGGTATAAAAGTGGAAGGAAAATAATGACGATCTCTAAAACATACCTAAATGGCAACATTTCCATAAAATGTGCAGCATTGTTAAAAGCTTCAGCACCTCTTGTGGCAAAATGATTGACAATAAGATGTTGGATCAAAAAGATCCCTACCGGAATTACTCCAAGTAATGAGTGCAGTCTACGATTAATAAACTCTCGGTTTCCAGCCATAAAAACTTACCCCCTAGTATCAATAATGCGCTCACTTTTGTTAAAAAACTCTCATTCTAATCCTTTCCTAATAAAATTTACCTTTCATCTAATTGGTCCCAAAACTATGATCAGCAAAATTTACTAGTATGAAACTGACAGTCTATGAATTTATACTGCCTGATTAATTGAGATAAATGCAACAAGTACATTTTACTCCCTTAAAGAATGAGCGTCAAGAAAACGCGTTCATAAATTTTAATTTTTCGACAAATCCAATTCTCCACATTTTTATTTTATCAATATACCTTAAATTTTGGTAACCTACTTTCGTAGCCTATTCTATAAAATCCAAGGTTTTAAACTAGAACAATTGAACGATGTTATCATTTTTTGCTTAATATTACATGTGTTTAACATGGTTGTTGATATATAATATTAATAAGAAAGAGGGGAATACCGTGAACAAAAAATCAGTTGTAATTAATAACGACGAACTAGAAAACATTCAAATGCCGGCATTTGGATTCGAATTATTAAGAGAAGTTCTTATCCCGGACATACTCGGGCAAGACTATCCGCAGATGCTTTATTGGGCGGGAAAGGGCTTAGCTCGTAAATATCCAGTTAGTTCGCTTGAAGAACTCTCCAATTTTTTTGAGTTGGCAGGTTGGGGAAACCTCGTTTTACTTCATAACAAAAAAAATGAGTTGGAGTTTGAATTAAGTGGAGAACTTATTTCAATCCGTTTTAAAAAAGCAAATGAATTCACGTTTCAATTAGAAGCAGGATTTATTGCTGAGCAGCTTCAAATGATGAATAACCACATTACTGAGACTTATGAGCAAGTAAAGAAACGTGCAAGCAAAGTCGTGTTTACAGTTAAATGGGACCAAAAAGATATACTTGAGGAAGCACCACTTGGCAAACGAAATCCAAGATAAAGAATAAGGGGAATTCCCCCCTTATTCTTCGTCTTTAATTATGGCTCTCCGTAAGATTATTGCTATTTGACCTAATAATATGTTAATAACATATTATTAGGTACGATTCTAAGAAGGAAAGATGCCACCAGATGGTTCCTTCAAGTTATTAATAATAAAGTTTACGAAAATAGCCTTATTTATACTGCTGCAGTTGTTTTGGATAGTTCAAATGCAGTATGAAGAATATCAACAGCTGACACCATATGTTCTTGAGAAATAACCGTTGATACTTTTATTTCCGATGTGCTAACCATTTTCACTTCTATACCTTCTTTAGCTAAGACTGCAAACATTTCTGCTGCAACTCCTGGATTTGAAACCATACCTGATCCAACGATCGATACTTTTGCTAATCCACTTTCAGATTCAACACGCTCATAATTCAACTCATTTTTATGTTGCTCTAACACATTTATCGTATCCTCTAAATCACCTGTTTTTACAGAAAATGATATGACAGTCTTGTTATCACTAGTTGTGTTTTGGATGATGATATCAACATTTAGACCATTTTTTGCTAATGTAGTAAAGATAGTAGATAATGTTGTTAATTCATTTGGCAATCCAATAACTGATACTCTTGTCACTTGATCTTCAAACGCAATTCCTCTAACAATTAAATTTTGCTCCATTTGTGTATCCTCCTCGATCATTGTTCCACGCTCATTTTCCATACTTGATCGTACCTCAAGTTTTACATTATAATTTTTTGCGAATTCAACTGCTCTTGGGTGTAGAACCCCAGCCCCTAAATTAGCCAGTTCCAACATCTCATCATAGGAAATAGCCTCTAGCTTTCGTGCCCCTTTTATAAAACGGGGGTCAGTTGTGTAAACGCCTGTTACATCAGTATAAATATCACACTTATCTGCATCTAATGCAGCTGCGAGAGCAACGGCTGTTGTATCAGAACCACCTCTACCTAATGTGGTAATTTCCTGATCTGCTGATAGACCTTGGAAGCCTGCAACTACAACAATCTTCCCATTACTTAATTCCTTTTTAATTTGATCTGTATTAATATTGGTTATTCTAGCATTCCCATGTGCCGCTTCAGTTTCAATACCTGCTTGCCAACCTGTGAATGAAATTGCCTCAAATCCTTTTTCAATTAATGCCATTGATAACAAAGAAATTGTTACCTGTTCTCCTGTTGTTAACAACATATCCATCTCACGCTTGCTAGGCTTCGATGTAAGTTGTCCTGCTAGTCCAACTAGTTCATCTGTCGATTTTCCCATTGCTGATACAACAACTACTACATCATTTCCTGCTTCTTTTTCCTGAATCACTCGGTTTGCTACGTTTAGAATTCTTTCAACAGAGCCAACTGATGTGCCTCCAAATTTCTGTACGATTATACCCAAAGTTATCTCACCTTTCAGTTGTGTATTCTTATGATCGTCCTTAACTGCTAAAGGCATTAGCCCTTCACAAAAGGTTATAAATGAGCAAGAATTTGGATACCAGAGGTGTTTACTAGTCATTGCACCCAATAAAAAAAGCAATGAGACAAAAACATCCCATTGCTAATTAAACGAAAAAATTTCGTTTATACAATGAGATAGCTCTCCAAGAACATATCATTTCTTGACAATTTTACATCTCTTAAATGTAAAACCAGCAATAAAAGCAAATGGTGCTTTTATTACTTCGGCGAACATTCCTTTCACCAGCTGTCATTGGAATCCATTTTCCCTCAAACTGGCTACTATTAATGGTCGCACCTCTACCTTCATTTACAAACTTACGATCAATATCAAGTTAATAAAATCTTATCAAACATTTTTTCAAAACGCAAGTATATCTTCAACTGTTTAGCCTTTCAAATGTTCAGTAATACTCTTTGCAATGTTTTCAGGCATACCAGCTTTAATAAAATCATCAACACTTGCTTCCCTCATCTTTTTAACTGATCCAAAATACTTCAATAATGACTTCTTTCGTTGTTCCCCTACCCCTGGAATCTCATCCAAAATAGATTGAAAGGCATTTTTTCCTCTGAGCTGACGATGAAATGTAATGGCAAAACGATGCACTTCATCTTGAATTCTCTGTAACAAATAGAATTCTTGACTATTTCTCTCGAGCTGAATAAATTCTGGTGGTGATCCGATAATTAGTTCTGATGTCCGATGTTTATCATCTTTTACAAGTCCTGCAACTGGGATGTTTAATCCTAACTCATTTTCTAATACATCCTGAGCAGCAGATAGATGTCCTTTTCCTCCATCAATAATAATTAAATCTGGTACAGGAAGCTGCTCTTTTAGCACACGACTGTATCGTCTTCTAACAACCTCCCTCATGGAGTCATAGTCGTCTGGTCCTTGTACATCTTTTATCTTGTATTTTCGATAGTGTTTTTTTGCTGGCTTTCCATCCTCAAATACAACCATAGCTGACACTGGATCTGTCCCCTGAATGTTTGAATTATCAAATGCCTCAATACGATGTGGTGTGTGAATGCCTAATTTATCACCTAAGTTTTCAACTGCCTTAACTGTTCGTTCTTCATCTCTTTCAATTAATAGGAACTTTTCCTGTAAAGCAACCTTTGCATTTTTATGTGCTAACAAAATAAGATCTTTCTTTTTACCACGTTTAGGCTGTAGTGTTGTGACATCTAATAGTTGCTCAACTAAGTCATATTCAATGCTATCAGGTACTAAAATTTCTTTTGGTAAAAAATGATTAGACTTTGAATAAAATTGCCCTAAAAAGGTAAGAAATTCCTCCTCAGGTGTATCATAGATCGGAAACATAGAAACATCTCGCTCAATTAATTTCCCTTGGCGGATAAAAAAGACTTGAACACACATCCACCCTTTATCATAGGCGTAGCCAAAGACATCCCGATCAACGAAATCGTTTAAGGTCATTTTTTGCTTTTCCATGGTTGCTTCAATATGAAGGATCTGATCCCTAAATTCCTTAGCACGCTCAAACTCTAATGCCTCTGCTGCCTTACTCATTTTTACCGATACCTCTTCTTTAATGGTCTTATATCCCCCATTAAGGAACTTTGTAATTGCTTCAACCATTTGCTTATTTGTTTCTTCTGAAACGTCTTTTACACATGGGGCCAAGCATTGTCCCATATGATAATAAAGGCAGACTCTATCAGGTAGAGTAGAACACTTTCTTAATGGATATAAACGGTCCAATAGCTTAATTGTCTCACGAGCTGATTGAACATTTGGGTATGGTCCAAAATACTTTCCTTTACCTTTTTTTACTTGTCTAGTAACTAAAAGTCGTGGATGTCGTTCATTCGTAATTTTAATAAACGGGTACGTTTTATCATCTTTTAACATGACATTATATTTCGGGTCATATTTCTTAATTAAATTTAACTCTAGTATTAATGCCTCTAAATTTGAAGAGGTAATGATATATTCAAAATCTACAATTTCATTGACTAATCTCAACGTTTTTCCATCATGAGACCCAGTAAAATAGGAACGTACACGATTCTTTAGCACTTTTGCCTTTCCAACGTAGATTACTGTTCCTTGTCGGTCTTTCATAATATAACAGCCTGGTTGGTCTGGAAGAAGTGCAAGCTTTTCCTTAATATGATCTCTCATTAGCAGACACTCCATTTTATTATATTTTGATAACGATTAGATAGGCAGTAATTCCCCATTTTAATCCTTTTAAAATTAAAATAGCGAATTACTGCCTATAAAGAAGCAATATAAACCCATTTTATCATGCTTGTTTTTCTTTTTCCTTTGTTAATTTTATACACAATAGGATATTAATACATTGAAAAAGGATTGACAGCCGTCAATCCTTTTTCCTTGATTAGATATGCTTGTTTAAAACTTCAGCAAGCGCTTCTTTTGGTTGATACCCAACGGCTTTATCAACAACTTCTCCATCTTTTAACACTAGTAAAGTTGGGATGCTCATGACACCGAATTTCCCTGCAGTTTCTTGATTTTCATCAACATCAACTTTTACGATTTTCACTTTATCTCCCATATCTGTGTCAAGTTCTTCAAGAACTGGAGCAATCATTTTACATGGTCCACACCAAGGTGCCCAGAAGTCGACTAATACGATACCTTCGTTTGTTTCACTTGAAAATGTTTGATCTGTTACATTTGTAATTGCCATTTGTAAATTCCTCCTAAAATAATAAGGGTAAAATATGTTTAAAGTATAGCATTCGGTTGTAAAGTTCGCTATTAATTTGCTTCTATCTTACTTTCCCCTATGTTCTAGAAGAAAAACATGTTTTTTAGAATAACAAAAGCACAAAATAAAAGTTTTCAAAAAAACACGCAAGGGTGCGTATAACGGGTTTTAGTTCAGAAGTACAGTTTCTGATCGGTCCTTTTTACACCTTACATTTGTTGTTTGTGCGATGCTTCCATATGCGTTTTTTTGGAAAACGAAAATTTCATTAAGCCAAGAACTAAAAATAACATACTGATCGTCCAAAGAACACCTGCGATACCGAAACGTAAAGATATTTCTTCAGAAGCCATTGGATGGTTCACATCAAAACTGATTGCATTAAATGCTTGACCAACCGCCCAACTAAAAAAAACTAAATACCCAATCACCAATCCATAAGCCATTCTAAACGGTTTCCGTTTTTTCGAAAAGAACAATAGTAATACAACAAAGAAAGTAATTCCCATTATGATTGAAAAACCGCCAATTAACATACCAATTGTTTCCTGCTCCAAAGGCATATTCTCCCACCCTCCTGTATAGTATCTTTAGTGTTTATTTTAACATAAAACACCAAATCCCCTTCAACTGGTCTTTTGCATAAAGGATGTTTAGGATGTAGAATAAGCATCAAATTTAACGTAGATATAGCACATTAGTCGGCAGCCTCCTGCAAATAATGGCGGCAATTTTCCTTCCATCAAAAATGTAAAAAAATAAACTATTACATATCGGCAAATAAAGAGAGTCCAATTCATATGTCAATTGGACTCTCTTTGTTTTGCTACTTTTAATTTTGTACTTAATAAGCGAATCTGTTAGGAATGTACTTTTAGTTTCCTAAACTCCTCTGTTAATAAAGGTACTACCTCAAACAAGTCACCAACAATCCCATAATCCGCGACTTTAAAAATATTTGCTTCAGGATCCTTGTTTATCGCAACAATGACCTTTGAGTTTGACATACCTGCTAAATGCTGGATTGCTCCTGAAATTCCACAAGCGATATATAAATCCGGGGTTACCACTTTACCTGTTTGACCGATTTGCAAGGAGTAATCACAGTAATCTGCGTCACAAGCTCCACGCGATGCTCCTACTGCTCCACCAAGAACATTAGCTAATTCTTTTAAGGGTTCAAAGCCTTCTTCACTTTTAACACCTCGACCACCCGCGATTACCACTTTTGCCTCTGATAAATCCACCCCTTCAGTGGCTTTGCGAACAACATCTTTTACGATCGTTCTTAAGTCTTTTATATCCACAGATAAAGAGGTTATTTCACCAGTTCTTGTATCATCCTTATCTAATGGATAAATATTGTTTGGACGAATCGTGGCAAAAATAATTCCATTCGTTACAATTTTCTTTTCAAAGGCTTTACCAGAATAAATCGGACGGGTAAATACAACATTGCCTCCTGCAACTTCAATATCCGTTGCATCAGATACTAGCCCGGAGCTTAGTTTAGCAGCAATCTTTGGTGATAGGTCTTTACCTAAAGCTGTATGACCAAACACAAGTCCTTCCGGTTTTTCTTCTCGTATGACTGTAAGAAGTGCTTGGGAAAAACCATCAGGAGTGTAGTGTTTCAGCTTTTCATTTTCAACTGTTACTACTCGATCCGCTCCATAATGAATAAGTTCTGTAGACAAGGTAGAGACATTTTCCCCTACTAAAACAGCGACAACCTCTCCACCTTCTGAAATTGTTTTTCCAGCAGCAATTGCCTCAAAAGAAACATTTCGTAATGATTGATCACGTACTTCACCTAATACTAGTACTTTTCTTGCCATCCTTATTTCCCCCTGTTTGCATATTTTGTTCCATTACCTCTCCCTATCCCTTTTGATCGTGTCATTAGACGACCTTTGCTTCATTTCTTAATAATGAAACTAGTTCTTTTACTTGATCTTCAAGTTCGCCCTCTAACACTTTTCCAGCTTCTTTTTTCGGCGGCAAGTATATTTCTAGCGTCTTTGTTTTTGGTTCAACATCATCTTCATCAAGGTTAAGATCATCTAATTCAAGGTCAATGAGTGGCTTTTTCTTCGCCTTCATAATGCCGGGTAAAGATGGATATCGCGGCTCATTTAATCCTTGCTGAGCTGTTACTAGTAGTGGCAAAGTTGTTTCAATCACTTCTGAATCCCCTTCAACATCTCGTACAACTGTAGCTTTGTTGCCTTCTATATCAAGTTTTGTAATTGTTGTGACATACGCAATATCTAATAATTCCGCTAATCGAGGACCTACTTGACCAGAACCACCGTCGATGGCAACATTACCACCTAGAATTAAGTCCACCTTTTGTTCTTTAAAATACTCAGCTAAAATTCTTGATGTTGAGTATTGATCTCCATCCTCTAAGTCATCTTCTGTATTAATTAAAATAGCCTTATCGCACCCCATAGCCAAGGCTGTTCTTAATTCTTTATTAGATTCTTCTCCACCGATTGTTACGACTGTTACCTCTCCACCATTTGTATCACGCAATTGAATGGCTTCCTCGATTGCGTATTCATCATATGGGTTTATAATGCATTCAGCCCCATCCTCGCTAATCTGCCCGTTTTGCACAACTAGCTTTTCCTCTGTATCAAAGGTTCTTTTCATAATAACGAAAATATTCATTCTCCCATTCCCCCTATGTAAGTAAAGATCTTTTCGCTTTATTTCCCAGTGAATTTCGGTTTTCTTTTTTCTATAAATGCGGAGATTCCCTCTTTTGCATCGTTACTTTTAAAAAGTTCCCCAAAGAGTGTTGCTTCTTGTTCCATTCCTTCTTGATAAGGTAGTGTTTTAGAAGCATTTAATAGGGTTATGACTGCTTTGACAGAACCTGGACTTTTTTGAGCAAACTTGACCGCTAATATGTTTGCTTCTTCCAACAATTTTTCTTGAGGGTAGGCATGGTTTGCAAGTCCAAGTTTTACTGCTTCTAATCCAGAAATAGGCTCACTTGTAAGCATCATTTCTAAGGCACGTCCAGTACCAATATATTTTGGTAAACGCTGAGTACCACCAAAACCAGGAATAATTCCAAGTTGAAGTTCAGGTAGTCCTAATTTTGCATCTTCAGCTACTAGACGAAGATGGCATGCCATCGCTAGCTCAAGTCCTCCTCCCAAGGCTGCTCCGTGAACAGCTGCAATAATCGGTATTGGAAAGTTCTCTACTCGTTCAAATAAATGTTGACCTGTTTCAGCTAGCTGAGTAAACCCACTATTTCCCTCAGATACTTGAACAAATTCTTTAATGTCTGCTCCTGCAGAAAAGAATCTCCCTTCTCCATGTAAGACAATGACCCTAGTCTCTTGATCTTGTTCAAGTTCATCCAGCACCAATGAAATCTCTTTCAAAACATGTGATGACAAGGCATTTGCTGGTTCATGATTGATGGTTATAACGGCAACATGATTATTTTTTTTAAAATGTACAAACTTCATATGCTTCCTCCTATGTCTTCCTTATTAATACTTTAATGTATTTCATTTTTAGTAGGAAAATGACTTATTTAATCTATTAAAGAGGATGTCCTAGTTTTTATGGCGTCCTCTAATCATTACAATTAAACTTGGCTGATAAAACCATAAACGAATAAATTATGAACCTTTTTCGTTTGATCTGTTAAATTATATTTTTGCTCATTCATTACCCACGTTGTGACTGTTTCATCAATGGTACCAAATATCATTTGTCTAGCTAGTCTCTGGTCCAAATCTCCCCGGAATTCCCCATTTTCTATTCCTTCAGTGATAATTTTGTCAACTACATTTAGGTAACCCTTAAGTACTTCATTTATACGATGACGCAAATCCTTATTTGATTGCCTTAGCTCAAGCTGAGTCACAATTGCAAGTTTATGGTCCTCTGATAATAAGGTAAAATGTTTTTCTATTAAAGAATATAATTTATCCGCTGCACTGGTTTTTCCTATTATTTCTTCTTCAATTTTTTCGATAAACACACCCATTTTTTCTTGAAAAAGAGAAACAAGGATGTCTTCCTTGTTTTTAAAATATAAGTAGATGGTTCCATCTGCTACTCCTGCTTTTTTAGCAATTTTTGATACTTGTGCCTGATGATATCCATTTTCTGCGATGACAATAACTGCCGCATCGATGATTTGTATATATTTTGGTTTTTTCTGTTTCAATGTTGTGTTCGACTCCCTTTCTATTTATGAATGAATAATCATTCATAAATAGATCTTAAAATTTCCTCTCTATTATGTCAAGCCCTAAACAATCAAACTTCTATAACTCATTATTAATAAGATGGGAGCATTTTAATCTGGAGAGACCAGCTTTAGTCTCTCCAGGGTGTACACTTTAATTTGCGTTTTTAAATTTTTCTTTTTCTTCTTCAATTAATGCACGTCTTAATATCTTCCCAACAGCAGTTTTCGGTAATTCTTCTCTAAATTCATAGATATGGGGTACTTTATAGGCCGCTAAGTGCTTGCGGGCATATTCGTTAAATTCCTCCGTGGTTGCTTGTTGATTTTCTTTTAATACAATATATGCCTTTACTGTCTCTCCTCTATAAGGATCAGGTATTCCAGCTACAACTACTTCTTTTACTTTTTCGTGTTCATAAAGTACTTCTTCGATCTCACGGGGATAAATATTAAATCCTCCAGCAATTATCATATCCTTTTTACGATCAACAATGTAGAAATAACCTTCATCATCCATGTATCCAATATCACCGGTGAGGAGCCAACCGTCCTTCATTGTTGCTTCAGTTTCTTCTTTTTTATTCCAATATCCCTGCATGACTTGTGGACCCCGGATCACAATTTCACCTAATTCATTTGGCTCGGCTATTCCACCACGTTCATAGGACAGGACCGCAGCGTCTGTACTTGGCCACGGAACACCAACACTGCCTTTCTTCCTTTTTCCCCAAATAAAATTGGCATGTGTTACAGGGGAGGCCTCTGATAAACCATATCCTTCGACAAGTCTACCACCTGTAACCTTTTCAAACTTCTCCTGTATTTCTATAGGAAGAGGTGCTGATCCACTTATACAGCACTCAATTGATGATAAATTGTATTTTTGAATTTCAGGATGATTTAATAATGCAATATAAATAGTTGGGGCGCCTGGAAATAATGTAGGCTTTAATTTCTCGATTGTTTTTAGTGTATCTGTTGGATCAAATTTTGGTAAGAGGATCATTTTAAACCCTTGCATTACCGATAAATTCATAACGGTTGTCATCCCATAAACATGAAAGAATGGAATAATTCCTAAAACAGATTCTTTCCCCCTTTTGCACTTATACATCCACATTGAGCACATTTTTGTATTTGTTGCGACATTTTCATGCGACAACATCACACCTTTTGGAAAGCCAGTTGTCCCCCCTGTATACTGAAGAAGCGCTATATCCTCATATGGAATGTACTTATGCGTTTCAACGGTTGGCCGTGCTAACTCCATTATTTTCTTAAATAAATGCGTTTCTCCTTGATGTTCTACTTTTACCACCATTTGATTTTGTTTTTTTTGAACAAAAGGATACAATATGTTCTTTGGAAAAGGCAGATAGTCTTTTATACTGGTCACGATAATATGCTTTAAATTTGTTAACGCTTTCATTTTAGAGACTCTAGGATATAATAAATCTAGCGTTATGATAAATGTGGACTCGCTATCCTTTAATTGGTATTCCAATTCCCTCTCCATGTAAAGTGGATTTGTCTGAACTACGATGCCTCCAGCTAATAATACACCATAATACGAGATAACTGCTTGGGGACAGTTCGGAAGCATAATTGATACCCTATCTCCCTTTTGTAATCCTAATTCTTGAAAATAGTTGGCTAACTTTAAAGATTGATTATATAGATCTGAGTACGTTATTTCCTTACCTAAGAAATGAATCGCGATTTTTGTTGGGAATTCGAGTGCAGATTGTTCTAAATAATAATGTAGCGGTCTTTCATCGCTTATAATGTCATGAGGAATTTCAGCTGGGTAAAGCTTTAACCAAGGTTTTTGATTTTCCATTTTTTCTCCTCCTTTTGAGGGAAATGCAAATGACAATTTGGTTAGAAAGGAACGAATTAGAGGACAACACACAATATGATGAAAGAAACCTACAATCAATGTGACTTCTTTCCCTGTATAAAAAAGTATATCAGGTTTTTATATTTTCAGAAATATAAAAAAATAAAAAGGGTCTGAAAATGATGAATCAGACCCTTTCTATATATATGACTGTTTCGTAAACTTTATTGCTTTTACTAGTATCAGGTTGGTTGATTGATGCTCGCTTTTAAAAAGCACTCTATCTTAGAACCGTACCTTTAATACGATAAAAACAATATTTATAACATATTATTAGGTCAAATAGCAACAATCTTTCAGAAAAGAGGCTTTAGAAAAAAGCCAAATAAATAAAACCAATCAATATAAATAATCCACATAAACCAAACATAACTTTTGCCAACGTCTCCACTTTACACTCCCCTTAAATAGCTGCACCTATGACAAAGGATAGTCCAACAGAAATAACAAGTGAAATAAAACCGACCGCACGATTATCTTTCTTTATTTCTTCGTCAATTTTGAATTTTGGTGTCATAAATTCATAGATAAAATAACCTAAAAGAAGCAGGATATAACCAAATAATCCCGAACCCATCATTTCCAAAAGACTATCATGTTGATTTATAGAAAACCGAAAAATATTGGCGATTCCAAATATTTTTCCACCTGTTGCCATAGCAACAGCTAAATTACCATTTTGAATTTCTTCCCAGTTTTTATATTTTGTGACTAGTTCAAAAATGGTTAAAAAGACAATAATACTAAGAACTACAACACTATAGTAGGCAGCAATTTGAACCAATTCATTCTCCCAAAATGTATTCATTCTCTTCCCTCCCACTATTTTAGTTCTACAATTGTAACACCTGTTCCACCCTCACCAGCTTCACCAAATCGAGTATTTTTAACACTACGATGATTTTTTAATAACTCTTTAACCCCTGTTCGAAGGGCACCTGTACCTTTTCCATGAATAATAGATACTCTTGGATAACCTGCTAAAACAGCATCATCTAAATATTTTTCAACCTTTAACAAGGCATTTTCAAAGCGCTCACCACGTAAATCTAATTCTAAAGACACATGATAATCTTTACCTTTTACTGTTGCTAATGCCTTTTCTTGTACCTCTTGCTTTGGTCTTTTAATGTATTGAAGATCCTTTTCTTTTACCTTCATCTTTAGAATCCCCATTTGGACCTGCCATTCTTGATCACTTACCTTTTCCACTAAATGCCCTTTTTGATCAAAAGTGATAACTTTCACTTCATCACCAGGCATAAATTCTTGTTTAACAGGCTGTCTTTTCTCAACCTTTTTAGATTTTTCAAATACAGGCTGAGCCTCTTCAAGTCGTTTTTTCGCATCAATTAATTCATGCTCCTTTACTTGGGCATGTTGTTCTTTTCGAAGCTTTCTTAAATCTCGAATAATGTCCTCTGCTTCACGTCTTGCCTCATCTAGCTTTTCAGATGCTTTACGTTCAGCCTTTTCGTATAAGGCATCACGTTGCTCATTAAACTCAATGATTTGTTTTTGAAGCTCCTTATGAAGTTTCTCAGACTCTTGACGGATTTTCTCCGCTTCAACTAATTCATTTTCGGCTGTTTTTTTACTCGTTTCCAGTGATGCAATCATTGTATCAACTTCATTGCTCTCATCACTCATTTGTGCTCTTGCCATATTGATGACATTCTCTTGTAAACCAAGACGCTTCGAGATCTCAAATGCATTACTGCGCCCAGGTACACCAATTAGTAGCTTATACGTTGGGCTTAATGTTGAAATATCAAATTCTACACTTGCGTTTATTACACCTTTACGGTTATATCCGTACGCCTTTAGCTCTGGATAGTGAGTCGTTGCAACAACTCTGGCTCCTCTATTGTATACTTCATCTAAAATAGAAATAGCAAGTGCAGCACCTTCTTGTGGATCGGTTCCAGCACCAAGCTCATCAAATAATACAAGACTTTGGTCATCAACTTTATGAAGAATATCCACTATATTTACCATATGTGATGAAAAGGTACTTAAACTTTGCTCTATCGATTGTTCGTCACCAATATCCGCATATACCGCTTTAAATACAGCAACCTCAGATTCCTCAAGTGCCGGGATTTGTAATCCAGCTTGAGCCATTAATGTACATAGTCCAAGTGTTTTTAATGCAACCGTTTTACCACCAGTATTCGGACCAGTAATCACAATTGTTGTAAAGTCTGTGCCCAATTCAATATCATTAGGAACAACTTCATTTTCAGGTAATAAAGGATGTCGTGCTTTGATCAAACGAACGACACCATCTTGATTTACTTCAGGCTTTATTCCTTTTATTTGTTTCGCATACTTTGCTTTTGTAAACATGAAGTCCATATCTGCTAAGCATTCTACATTTTGTAAAATTTCTTCACTATTTTCCGCCACTTCATTTGATAGTAAAGTTAGGATCCGATCAATTTCTACCTTTTCCTTTACCTTTGCTTGCTGAAGGGTATTATTTAAATCGACAATCACCTGTGGTTCAATAAAAAGTGTCGCACCTGAACTTGACTGGTCATGAACAATCCCTCCATAAGAAGCTCGATACTCCTGCTTAACCGGCAGTACAAAGCGATCATTTCGGATGGTAATAATCGCATCAGAGAGCATTTTAGAAGCAGATGATGAACGAATCATTGACTCTAATTTATCTCTAACTCGTGCCTCTGTTGTTCTAAGCTGTTGACGTATTCCTTTTAAAGTATCGCTTGCACTGTCCAATACATAGCCATTATCATCTATACTCTGTGAGATATTTCTTTCTAGATCATGTAGGACAACAATTTGTTCGGCAAGAACAGGTAAATGAGATAGCTCAATTTCCTCCTCAACCATCTTTTCAATAAACCTTTTCATTTGTCTACCAGCATATAATGTGCCTACTACTTCGATAAGCTCAACCGAACTAAGCATCCCACCAATTCTTGCTCGCTTTACTGTTGCTTTTATATTAACAAGTCCACCTAGTGGAATATTCCCTTTTAACCTGAGGACCTTCGCAGCCTCATCCGTCTGTTCCTGAAAAACGACGACTTCTTGATACTCACTAGAAGGTACAAGCGCTTTCACTTTTTCTTTACCAAGTGATGATGATGCATGCTTTATCAGCTGTTCTTTAACCTTTTCAAATTCGAGTACATGTAAAACTTTTTGTTGCAATTTGGTCTACCTCCTAATAGAATACACCAGACAATAATTAAGTTAATTTATTCCTTATGATGTCTATTTAAAAATGCCCTTAGCTGGTCAATATCCCATGTATTCATTACATGATCCGGTTCAATCCAACCTTTTTTGGCTGTCGAAATACCTATAGCCATATCTTCTAGCATATCTATATTATGCGCATCTGTATTAATAACGATTTTCACACCGGCTTCTTGAGCTCTCCGCACATACTCTGCACTTAAATCTAATCTATGAGGATTTGCATTTAACTCCAGTGCTGTATCTGTTTCTTTTGCTAGTTGGATAAGCAGATCTATATCTACATCATATCCTTTTCGTTTCCCAATGATTCGGCCTGTCGGATGAGCAATAATGTCCACATGGTGATTTTGTAATGCTGCCTTTAACCGGTCCATTATTATATCCTGAGATTGAGAAAAGCTAGAATGAATGGAGGCAATGACAATATCCATTTCTGCTAGTAATTCATCATCATAATCTAATGTAGCATCCGGCAATATATCCATTTCAACACCAGCTAGTATAGTAATATCATCATATTCCTCATTTAGCGCATTAATTTCCTGTCTTTGAGCTCTTAGTCTCTCAGGTGTTAGGCCATTTGCTACCTTTAAATATTGTGAGTGATCTGTAATGGCAATATAGCGGTAGCCTTTCTTGCGGCACGCTTCTACCATTTCTCGTATCGTAAACGCTCCATCGCTCCAGGTGGAGTGCATATGAAGATCTCCTTTTATATCCTCTAAACTGATAAGTTGCATATCCTGATGAAACGAATCAACCTCTGTCCCATCCTCCCGTATTTCCGGTGTAAAATGTGGAAGATTGAAATACTGATAGAATTCTTCTTCCGTATCAAAGGTTTTTATCTCACTGGTTTCAACATTTTCAACGCCATATTCGCTTATCTTCTCACCGCGCTCCTTCGCCAGCTGTCTCATTCTGACGTTATGGTCTTTTGAACCTGTAAAATGATGGAGAGTTGTGGCAAACTCAGCTGGTTTAACTAGTCTAAAGTCTACACTTACTTCATAATCATACGAAAGCTGCACTGATACCTTAGTATCACCGCTCGCAATTATATCTGACAAATTTGGTATTTTTAACAGTTGATCCCTTACTTTTTCGGGTTCAGTTGTTGAAATAATAAAGTCTAAGTCTTTTATAGTTTCCCGCATTCGACGGAGGCTCCCAGCACGGGAATAACTTTCAATTGAATCACATTGTTCTAGATAAGACTCAATTTCTAGGGCAATTGGTAGCATAAATGAAAGGGGCAAGCGTTCAGGCCGACTTCCAATCTCTTCGATAGCAGCTAATATCTTTTCTTCAGACTTTTTCCCAAAACCAGCTAAGCCTTGAATCTTATTTTCCTTACAAGCTTGCTTTAGAGCCTCAACACTATCGATATGTAATTCTTTATACAACTTGGCAATTTTCTTTCCGCCTAATCCTGGTAGTTTTAATAACGGTAGTAGACCGGCTGGTACTTCTTCCTGTAATTGTTCAAGTACTTCTGACTTCTTTGTTTCCAAAAAATCTTTTATTACCGCAGAAGTTCCTTTGCCAATGCCCGGAATCTTCGTAAAATCATCAATAAGAGCTAGGCTTCTATCGTCTACCTCTAGCGCATTTGCAGCTTTTCGAAATGCCGATATTTTAAAAGGATTTTCCCCTTTTAATTCCATTAAAACAGCAATCTTTTCTAATAAACGGATGACATCTTTTTTATGAATGTCCATATGTTCCACCTCTTTATCATCACCTTCTATAAAGATGATACAAATAATCATGTAAAAAGTACACTTTTTCAACTAGCATTCCTGTACATGAAAAAAAGACTGACTTTAATTAAGAGTAGTTCCTCCAGCCCATGATATACTCTACAAACTTGGATGCAGTTTGAATATAGGTGAGTAATGAAGGCTTACCCTCTTTAAGTCAGCTCATTATGACATGTATTGAATCCAGAGTTCATTTACTTTATCTGAAAAATAAGGAGTATGATTTACAATAAGATTTGCTAACACTGATTGATCTAAAGCACTTTGAATCTGCTCCATTGGAACAAGTGCTGCAATAAAAAGAATAATGAATAAGACAAGGTATGATTCCAAAAATCCTAATATGGATCCAGCTCCCCGATTTAGTTGCTTAAGAATTGGGAGCAATGCAACAAAATCTAACATGGAACCTATGATTTGCATAACTATTTTTGTTCCAATAAATAATAAGACGAATGCAACAGCTCGATAATATGCACCTTCAAGATCATCACCGCTAATCAATGTGAGAATTGCAGGCCCTTCGCTTGTAGCTGGATATGGGACCCAAAGCTTTAATCTGGGTGCAAGATCATCGAAATACTGGTATGCTACTATATATGCGACGATAAATCCGGTCAAGTGGACAAACTGGAGGATAAACCCACGTTTTAAGCCAACTAAAATTCCGAATAGTAGAATGATAAACAATACAAAATCTAGCATCTTTTTTGATTCAATCCTTTTCTATTAATTGTTTCTCTAATTTTTCATATTCTTCTTTTAACTTTAAGTAATCATGTACAACATTGACAGCTGTTAATACAGCCAATTTATTTATATCAAGAGAAGGGTTTTTACTATTAATCTCTCGCATTTTATCATCAACCATTGCAGCAACAGCTCGAATATGGCTTGTGCTCTCAGAACCAATAATTGAAAATTGTTGACCATATATATCTACTGTTGTTTTAGACTTAGGACGTTTTGACAACGAAAAATCCTCCATTTCCTGCAAATCCTAATTTCTATCATAACACGAAGCTTTATCATATGGAAAGAAGTTCAATTTAGGCTAAAAGCATAAAGACTAATGGATGACTTTTGTATTTAGAAAGGGTGTAAAAATTGGCAAATTCAGTTATTAAAGTAAGTCCGGAAAAAATAGCTAAAATGGCAACTCATTATAAAAACAATAAAACAGAAAAGACTCCACAAGGTGCAGTGTTTTCTGCCAAAGTTAATGGATGCACGATTACAGTATATAAATCTGGAAAGGTCCTTTTTCAAGGAAGTTCTGCTGAATCTGAGGCTGCACAATGGGGAACAGCTTCACCAACAACTAAGAAACAGCCTTCACTGGCCAAATCACCTAGTGGCTATCAACC
>JAPSLU010000418.1 GCA_031180405.1 Bacillus sp. (in: firmicutes)
AAACACCAGCAATTTCGGCCAACTCTTCTTGAGAAAGATTATGTTGTTCTCTTAACCTTTTAATATTTTTACCAATACTCACTTTGTTTCCCTCCGGTCCTATTATCTGATATTGATAATAAACTAAAAGTAGAATTTAATCAACAAGAAAGTGAAAAAAATCTACTTAAAGAACAGTTAGCGAACCAAGGGTAGATTTTTTTATTTGTTTTAGTGTTGACACTCTACCTAAAGTAGATTATTATGTAATTGTTGGTGAACAGAAAAGAGGTGAAGAACTTGGATAACAACTTGATCAATATCAAATTCACTTTGAAACAAGCAAGACTTTTAAAGGGGCTAAAGCAAGAAGAAATGGCTAAAAGACTAGGAGTCCATGTGCAAACATATAGAAGAATGGAGAAACAACCAGATACTGTAACTGTTGGGGATGCAAAAAAAATTAGCGAGATACTTCAAATGGATTATGATTATCTTTTTTTTAACGATGACTCTACTTTAAGTAGAGAAAGTGGTTTTATTACAACAACTTAAAGTAGAGGGGGGTGTGAAATGAAAGTTACTGAGGAACTTATTATTACAGAATTAAGTTTAGATGGATTCAAATTGAAAGTTCCTAAAGGATTATCTGAACTTTTAAATTCATCTGGTGCTTGGGAATACATAAAACCAGGTGTTTCAAAGGAAGATGATGAATGCCTCAAAAATTATGACAGGAAAGTGGTTATGGAAGAAGGGAGGGTAAGGACTTATCTTACCTACAAAGCAAATTCTGTAACCACTAAAAAGAAAATATCATAGCAAAATATTTTTTCGGAAGGGTGATTTGAATTTAGAAGATATGTTCCTGTTATTCATCTTGTTATTTATCTCATTCGGTGTAGGTTACATTTGGGCATCGATTGATAATAAAAAACTTAAAGGAGGTGACAATCACAAGGGAAGAACTGGTACTAATGATGAAATTTAATGCACATTGGAAAAATTATTAAGTAAGGAGAGTAATTATGAAGACAATTTTCAAGGAGTTAAAGCTTCAAGAATTTAAAAGTCACCAAAATCTCACTGTTAACTTTGGCGAGGTAACTGAGATTACTGGTGACAATGCAAAAGGGAAATCTTCAATACCTGAATCCATTTCATGGCTATTATACGGTACAGATGCCACTGGAAGCAAATTGGATCCTACGCCTATTACATACGAGGTAGAGGAAACAAAGGTTTCACTTCTATTAAATGTTGATGGTAAAGATGTCCTTTTAGGTCGTGGGCTAAAGAATGGAAAGGCTCAATACTATGTAAATGAAGTTCCTTCTAAAGCGAAGGAGTTCAATGAAATTGTTGAACAATTGTTTGATAAAGATTTGTTCTTATCTTTGTTTAATCCGCATTATTTTTTCACCCTTCACTGGGAAAAACAACGTGCCTTGGTTATGCAATATGTTATGACACCACCAAATAAGGAAGTACTAAAGCATATGCATGAAGAAGAAAGAAAATGCTTAGAAAATTTATTTAAAAAACATTCCTTATCAGACATTGAAAAAATCCATAAAGAAAATAAGACAAAGCAAGATAAAAAATATATTGCTGCACAGAGCAGAACAAAGACATTAAAGGAACAATTAGAACAGCTTCCACAAGTTTCAGTACCAATCGAGTCGTTAAAGGTTGAACTAAGTCAGATTGATAAAAAGGTACGTGACTTAGAGGACCAATATGATAAAGCAGCTGATGCTAATAGAGAATATACAAGAGTACAAGCCCAAATAAATTCTTTGCAAGACCAAATTGAAATGTCAAAAGAACGTTGGCCTGCTTTAAAGAATGAAATGATTGAGGACACATGCCGTACTTGTAAGCGTCCATTGGATGATGGATCGGTCGAAGCCGTAAAAGCAGATAAAGAAAGTCGTATTGCTGATTATAAAGCAAAGCATAACAAATTAATTCAAGAGCGTAATGAGTTAAAAACTAAGCTTGCTGAAATGGAATATATCGATGCTTCAGAGACATTGGAACAAATTCGTTCTATAGATGCTGAAGGAGTACCATTGCGTGATGCAATTCGTGCATATTCACAGATTGAGAGATTGCAAGAACAAGTGGATGAAGCTGAAAAAGATGAGAAGGAAACACTTGAATCCTTAAATGATTCAATCTTTATCCTAGACAGCATCAAGGCATTTAAAGCTAAAGAAGCTGAACTACAGGCTGAAAAGGTACAAGCTCTATTTACTACATTATCTGTTCGTCTCTTTAAACAGAACAAAGGAGACGGCGAATATAAACCAGACTTTGAGATTGAAATGGATGGCAAGCCTTATAGAAGTTTATCACTATCAGAATCTATTAGAGCTGGATTAGAGCTTAGAGACGTATTAAGCAATCAAAGTGAAATTATTACACCTGTATTTGTTGATAATGCAGAATCAATCACAAGCTTTAAGCAACCAGTAGGACAACTAATAATCTGTCGTGTTGTTGCTGGACAAGACTTAAAGATTGAGGTGAGCGCATGAAAAACGGTAAAAATCCAACAGTTAAGCAAAAGAAATTTATAAAAGCATCGGGTTTTAACCCTGAAAACTGGTTGATTGTTAAAAACCTAACCGACTCTATGAACTTGGTTCATAGATACACAAATACAACAAAAATAATTCCTAAAGTGGGAGGAACTAATTATGGCAAATAATAATTCAATCGTTCAGTATACACCAGAAATC
>JAPSLU010000060.1 GCA_031180405.1 Bacillus sp. (in: firmicutes)
TTTTTCTAAAACACGCATCTTCTTCACCTACTTAAACGATCTAAAATTGTATCAACATTGTACCACAAAAGCAGGTATCGTATTGCTTTTTTCGACATTTCCATCGTATTTGAAACATATTCTATTCCCAAATTCATTATTAGGCGAAAACCAATTAATAATATGATACAAGTACCTTTGTTCATTTCTTATCATAAATAGGGTATTTTATTCTATTTATTCACAAATAGCGAAAAAGGGCTGGCTAATGCATCATTCATTATTAAAATGAATGAGCTTTTTAGCCACCCCTACTTTACTACCCTTACACATTGCTTTTCTTATGTTGTTGGGCAAGCTGCGCTTCAGCTAATTCGATTGCACGCTTCACCATGTTTCCTGCATCACGTGATCGAATGGCTCCCCAGCCTTCTTCTTTTACTATATCGTAAAATCCTAGGTCTTTTGCCAATTCATACTTAAAGCTCTCAGACATTATTCCACGACGTCTACCCATTGCCAACACACATCCTTTCAAAGGATAAGCTTAGAGTTATCAAAGAAGAAAAGGTACTGCGGCCCAATTAGTATTTGTATAAAAACGTGGATATATGTAAGTATGTCTTTTTACAAGGGGAACGAAGAACAAAAGCGTGCCTTAAATCATCCTCGGACAGGCAGGCGTTCTTGCTTTTGATTCTGAATTAGCTAGGGGCAAGACGCTAGATGTCGGCGCTTAGCGACAATGCAAAAGTTTTATTTTTAAGCAAAAAAAAAACAGTAAACATTTTGATGTCTACTGTCCGCTAACTGCAAAAGAACCTGTTGTATCTTCAAAAAACGTTAATTGTACTGTTTCAGTTAAAACATCGGCATAGCTGTAAGATACACGTTCAAACGAATTTTCATCTTGATCAAGCTCAATAACAAAGACAGATGGATAGGTTTCTGCTAGTACACCACAGCGTTCTATCGTTTTTCTACGACCACCATTAGCTTTAAGAGTTAGTCGTCTGCCAAGATTACCATCCAAGGATTTCTTAATATCCGTTAGAGTTTTTCCCATTGCATCCACCTCACTAAGAATATTATACAACCTATCGCCTATGTAAGTCAAATAAAATTTAAATTATAACAGTATCTTTTCATCACTGTCAATAAATTATTTTCAACAAAATTCTCAATTTGTCCTTTATAGTTTGAACAAACGTATCGACTTTTATGTACAGAAAATGAATGTTTCTTAACTTATTTCATATGAATGTTCATTTTTATCAAATAAAGCACTTAATCTAGAGGAAAATAAATAACAAAATCATTAAAATAATGAATAGTTTAATCTCTTCTAATTGTGCAAAAACGGTTAAAATTTAGTCGAAAAAAACATTAAAATAAACACCCTTATATCTGACTATATAAAAATAGCCACTTACTTAATAAAAACGTAAGCGGCATAGATTTATTGACTTGTTGGCTTCCTAAATGGCATACCTGTTCTGAGTACTCCTCTTGTTTCAACACCACCAAGACCCTTTTCTCGTGTGAGTGTGTTTCTTAATACATCCCATACATTGATTCTTTCAACAAAAGGTGTAAAGCTAATTTTTGCCACAATATAAACTGGATCCAGTGCATGAATGTTCACCCTAGAAGGAGAGCTCGCAAAATTAGCACCTGCTCGTATTAACGATTCAAAATGTGATTGACATGCACCAGCAAATATAACTAATTGATCTAAATGCGGGACTTTATTACGCGCCTGACGAACAGTTTGGACAAAATGTTTAGAATGTCGATAAGCATTGATATCATCAATGCTGCCTTTATGTTTTGAGTATGCATCATGTCCTGTAACGACTAATATATCAGGTCGATATTTTGTCAAAAGGTCTATAATCTTTTCAGGCATTTCTTTTTCATTTACATGAACACCATTTACAGGTACACCGATCTTCTCATAAAGTGCTAGGCATTTTTGTAAGTAAAGAGGATCTCCATCTACATGAAGCACCCTACCTGGCATATGAAAATATTCCTCATTATGACTATAGCTAGATGTAGCATAGTATTCCTGCTTTTCTCTTAACAGTTGATAATCCTGGCGGAATAAAAAGTAGGATTGATCAATCAGCTCCTTTTCTTTCTGTTTACGCGTATTCTTTTCTGACTCATCAACTATCACCAAATCATTACATTGGGCATCTGCAATTAGTCTAAATTCATCACCATATAGGATGGCTACCTGCTCACCTGAAGCAGATGTTTTCACATCTATGACTCGAAATAACAAATCTAAGTTATATGATTTTCTCGCTACAATATCTCCAATTTTTACTTGCATAACATATCACTCCAATGAATGATTCACCCGAGGATTTCCCATTCTGGCCCATCGTCAGGTCTTTTTGCATAATCATTTAAAATATATCCTTTTCTAGCCTATGTAGGTTTTTAAAAATGGTGATATTGACAGAGATAAAACAAAAAAATCCAGGGTAGCTCAGTTTATCCGAGACAGTCCCTAGATTCATCCTCATGATTTAACTACTTTTGCTAATGCATCACTTAGCTTGGCAAACTCTTCAATTGAGAGTGACTCTCCTCTTCGTCTGCCATCTATTTCAATTGTACTCAATGTCTCTTCAATAATAGACTTTTGTTCTTTACCATTAGCTAAATAATGAACAAGATTATTCAATAACGTTTTTCGACGCTGAGCAAAACTGGCCCGAACAATTTGGAAAAAAAACAGTTCGTCCTCAACTTTGACATTAGGTTCATTTCTTACTAATAAACGAATGATTGCTGAATCAACATTAGGCTGTGGAACAAAAACTGTTTTTGGTACAGTCATAACAGTTTTTGCCTCTGTGTAATATTGAACAGCTATCGAAAGTGATCCGTATTCTTTTGTGGAAGGAACGGCCGAAATTCGATCTGCGACTTCCTTCTGCAGCATCACTACAATTCCCTTTAAAGGAAGCTTATCCTCTAATAGCTTCATAATAATCGGTGTAGTAACGTAATACGGTAAATTAGCTACTACCATAATTTCTTCACAATCTTGAAAAGAATCTTCAATAGTCTTCTTTAAATCTGCTTCTAAGACATCTTGGTGGATAATTGATACATTTTTATAAGGACTTAACGTTTCCTTAAGAATTGGTAGCAAACGCTGATCAATTTCAAAAGCAACTACTCGTTTCGCTCTTCGTGCAAGTTGCTCGGTTAAAGCACCAATTCCAGGCCCTATTTCAATAACTCCTGTTTTATCTGTTACATCTGCATGATCAACAATTCTTGAAAGAACATTCGGTTCAATCAAGAAGTTTTGACCTAAGCTTTTCTTAAACGAAAATCCGTACTTCTCTAATATCGCTTTTGTTCGGATTGGAGTTGCAATGTCCTTCATCATTAATTGTCTTCCTCCTGTAGCATCTTGTTTACAGCTTCTTTATAGTCTTCTCTAGTAATTTGAAACATTTGCAGTCTTTTGTGAAGTTGCTTTCCATTTGTATATCCAATTTTCAATAATAACCCTAATCTTTCTCGTCTATCCTTTGCCTTGTTGCCACCTATTAACCCGGCGTCAAGTAAATCATCAAATGTAATTTCACTAATAAATTCGGGCATTTCTTCCTTTACTGCGTCAAGAGCTTGGCGAATGGCTTCAATTGAAGCGTGTTCAACGCCAATCCCCCTTCCTCTTTTTGGCCTTGCCTCAGCTTTTGGTAAAAATGCATGCTTACAGCCAGGTACTAGTTCTGCAATCGTCTTTCTAATCTTCTCACCTGGGAAATCTGGATCTGTAAACAAAATGACACCTCGCGTTTGTTGTGCCAGCTTAATCTGCTCAATCACACTTTCACCTATTGAGGAGCCATTTGTTTCAATTGTATCTGCATCAACAGCTCGTTTAATAGCTGTTGTATCGTCTTTCCCTTCAACAACGATAATTTCTTTAATTTTCATTATTTCCTCCAAAAAAGTTGAAACTTTTTCCCATGTACATACGTCTTATGTAATGAAGAGATATAAACAGTATACATTCCTTTTTATCAGAACAAAAGCGCAAGCACCTTACCTTGCAGCCTCGGTCAAATGACGATTTAGAATAAAGGCACTCCTTGCTGAGAGGCTAGGAACTGAGTTACGCCAAAACTCATTCTATACTGCCTGATCTTGATATAAGCTCAGGGACTTTAACTAACATAATAAGAATAAAAATAAAAAACAGAGGATAAACACCCTCTGTCAAATCTATTCTAAAATTTTAATTTTTACTTTTTTCGAACCCCATCGATAGGCAGCTGATTTTGACGGAAAGAATACATCAATTTTGTTCCCTTTAATAGCAGAACCAGTATCACCAGCAACTGCATATCCATAGCCCTCGACATAAACCTTAGTTCCTAACGGAATAACACTAGGATCAACAGCAATAACTTTTGCATCTGGATTAGCTCGTAAGTTTATTCCTGTTGCTGTCGTTCCAGAACAACCATTACAGCTAGCTGTATAGGCAGTTGAATTTACATAGTATTCTTTTGAAACTGATTCATTCCCACGAGAAACTGTAGCTGAACTTGATTGAACTGCCTTTGTCCCTAAAGCAACAACTCGGTCCTCGCTCTTTTGAACTGTTTCTGTTTTTATTAGCTTCCTATCTATTTCTTTTCCATTTTCAAGTGTTACTTCATAATGCTTTTCTTGTTTACCTTCTTTTCCTGAGTTAATAACCTTTTGAACTCCTTTTTCAATGTCATCATCATTCTTTTCTACAACATTGAAGGCGATCGGTTCTTCCACTACATCGGTGACTTTTTCTATACGGGTTACTATGACTTTACTCTTTGTAGTTATTTCTTCTGTAAGAGCTGGTTCAACTTCATCTAATTTATTTAATTGAACATCTTGGTTCTTTAAAAAGTCAGCGACAGTAGTCGAAGTGGTCCAAACTTGTTGCTTTTCTTCGCCAACATTTAGTGTAATTTGAAATGCTTTATCAATTGTTAACGACAAATCCTTTTTAATTACTGTATCTAAAGCTGGTTCAATTCGATCATGCTCAGAAATATCGATGTTTTCTTGTTGTATTAGTTCTTTAACTGTATCCGCTGTTGTCCAAATTGTCCTTCGTTCATCACCCATTGCAACCTTAATCGGCTTAGCTGCTTTATAGGTAATTTTCATATTATCTTCAATTTTCTTATTTGTTGCAGGTGCTATTTCATCTTCTTTTCTAATATCTAATTCGATTTCTTTTAGTAAACCGTGGACTGTATTTGCATGTGTACGTACTATCTCTTCTTTTCCATTGATGGTTAATGAGACAGAGTCTTTTGTTAACTCATATGTACCATATGCAATACCAGATCCTAAAACTATTAAACTAGTAGCAGAAAGGACAATTTTGTTCTTTATTACTTTCTCGGAAAACAGCTTTTTCATATTCTCACTAAAAATGAAAACCGCCTCCTTCTTCCTCGTGGATTATATAGAGTATCTTTCTTCTTGTCAACCCTTTAGACGTTGTCTCATTTTTCCAACGTACTCATTATTATGCTTAATAATTAAGCAAAAGTGAAGAAAGAGTTATCGACAAAGATATCCTATGTGGAAGTTGAGACATGTAGAACCGAATGATTTTCTCACAAACAGGACAAGCTCCTGCATAACTCGACAACTTTCTTTATCGAGTTATGCCGAATAACTTCATAGCATTGTCGGATGTTTTTGTAGCAATTTCTTCATAACTTACCCCTCTAAGTTCTGAAATCTGCTCCGCTACATATTTCACATAACTTGGTTCATTACGCTTTCCTCTTAATGGGTGTGGGGTTAGGTATGGGCAATCCGTCTCAATTAGTAATCGATCCATTGGGATTTCCTTTACAACTTCTTTTGGTTTTTTTGCATTTTTAAATGTAACAGGTCCACCAAATGAAATGTAAAAATTCATCTCCATACATTGCTTCGCTACCTCTAAACTTCCAGTAAAGCAATGCATGATGCCCCCTACCTCACTTGCCTTTTCTTCCTGTAAGATCTTCACAACATCTTCTGTTGCATCACGATTGTGAATGATAATAGGCAGTTTCACTTCTTTAGCTAGTTGAATCTGTTTTCTAAATACTTCTTTCTGAACATCCTTTGGTGATTTATCCCAGTAATAATCCAATCCCATTTCACCTATTGCAACAACTTTTGGGTGTGAAGATAACTCTCTAATCCATTGTAAATCTTTATCAGTCATGTCAATTGCATCAACAGGATGCCAGCCGACTGCTGCATAAATCATTTCATATTGATTTGTAAGTTCCATTGCCTTTGTAATGGTTTCTTTATCAAAACCTACTACAACGATATGGGATACGTTTTCAGACTTAGCACGTTGAATAACCTCTTCTAAATCCTCATTATATTGAATCGCATTTAAATGGGCATGTGTATCAAATAGCACTTTTATACTCCTTTCTTCGACAAAACAAATAGGTGTTCTACAAAATGTTACACGTGGAACACCATTTTTTTCTTGTATTTATCAAACTAAAATTGCTTTTAAATAAAGCTCTTTTCTGAAAGATTATTGCTAAGTGGCCTAATTGTGCCACTAGACTTGATACAGAGCTATTTCCTTAAAGTTATTAATAGTAATAAAGTTTACGAAAACAGCCTTAAATAAAGAAAATTAAGGAAGACTCAAGATTCTGACTCTATAAAAGTACAGTCAAAACTTTTATAGAGTCACCATCAACAATTTAGTTACTTCACTCTTGATCCGTTTGGTAGGTCCGCAGCTACTGTAGCTACTGAAAGCAAATCACCTTGTGATCCAGCTAGGATCATTCCTTGTGAAAGCTCTCCTCGAAGTTTTACTGGCTTAAGGTTCACAACACAGATTACCTTTTTCCCAATTAAATCTTCTGGCTTATAATGTTTAGCAATCCCAGACACAACTTGTCTTTTTTCATATCCTAGATCCAACTGAATTTTTAACAAACGATCCGCTTTTTTAACCGGTTCCGCATGGATTACTTCAGCTACACGAAGATCTACACTCATAAAGTCATCAATTGTGATTTCTGCTTCAACCTGAGGTGCTGTTTCTGTTTTCTCCTCAACAACAGGCACAGAGCCCTTCATTTGTTCTTTTATATACTGAACTTCTTCTTCTACTTCTAATCTTGGGAAAATCGGTGCTTGTTTATTTACTTTAGAATTATTTACCTGCCCAAAGGATATGATACTATCCCAATTTTGAAGCTCTTGTTCATTTACACCAAGTTGGTTAAAAATTTTGGTAGGTGTTTCTGTTAAGAATGGTTTTAATAAAACAGCTGTTATTCTTAAAGATTCTGCAAGGTGAACCATAACCGATGCTAATTTTTCGCGATCACTTTCATTTTTCGCTAACACCCATGGTTGTGTCTCATCAATGTATTTATTAGTTCGACTAATGAATTGCCATAATGAAGAAAGAGCAATTGAAAACTCCATTTTTTCCATTGCGTCTTCATATTTCTTTATAGTATCTTGTGAAACTTTTACTATTTGGTTATCAAATTCCGTTTGTTCTCCATTGTATGAAGGGATTTGTCCGTTAAAGTACTTGTCGATCATAGCCACTGTTCGGTTTAATAAGTTCCCCAAATCATTTGCCAAATCGTAATTAACACGATCAATAAATCCTTCAGGTGTGAAGACCCCATCTGATCCAAATGGTACCTCTCTTAGGAGGTAATACCTAAGAGCATCTAACCCATATTTATCAATTAATGTAACAGGATCGACTACATTTCCCTTTGACTTTGACATTTTACCATCTTTCATTAGTAGCCAGCCATGAGCAAAAACCTTTTTAGGAAGTGGTAGATCTAGTGCCATCAACATAATCGGCCAATAGATAGTATGGAAGCGGACAATTTCCTTCCCCACAATATGAACATTCGCCGGCCAATATTTCTTATACTTTTCATCCTGTTCAGTACCATAACCAAGAGCGGTAATATAATTTGAAAGAGCATCAATCCAAACATAGATAACATGCTTTGGATCTCCTGGCACTTTTATTCCCCAATCAAAGGTTGTTCTTGAGACGGCCAAATCTTCCAGCCCTGGCTTAATGAAATTATTGATCATCTCATTTTTTCTTGATTCAGGTTGGATAAACTCTGGATTTTCTTCATAAAAGGCTAACAGACGGTCCGCATACTTACTCATCTTAAAGAAATACGATTCTTCTTTAACTAATTCAACAGGATGGCCACTGTCAGGACTTTTACCTCCAATTATTTTTCCATTTTCCTTGATTGGATCAACTAGCTGAAGTTCAGTATAGAAGGTTTCGTCTGGGACTGAATACCAGCCTTCATATTCATCTAAATAAATATCACCTTGTTCAACTAGCTTAGAGAAAATTTTCTCTACTACAACCTTATGGCGATCTTCTGTTGTTCGAATAAAATCATCGTATGATATGTCCATTTTTTTCCACAACTCTTTTATTCCAGATACAATTCCATCAACATATTGCTGTGGTGTTATATTATCTTCTTCCGCTTTCCTCTGAATTTTTTGTCCGTGTTCGTCTGTCCCTGTTAAATACATAACATCAAATCCACGCATACGTTTATAACGAGCCATTGCATCCCCTGCAACAGTTGTATAGGCATGTCCTATATGTAACTTTCCACTCGGATAATAAATCGGTGTGGTAATATAAAATGTTTTTTGATTATTTTCCATTATATAGCCTCCTCAAACTAGCAAATAAAAGTAATTACCCAGAGAGTCATCAAAAACGCCCTCGCCCTAAAGGACGAGAGCGATAAGTAACAATTCGAGCTTAATGTTAAATAAAATACCCTAGTCAAAAGGTACTTCAAGTATTCTTATGTACTTCTAAGATATATGGTCATTAATCATACCTTACTAACCTAACCATCTCAGACTTTTTCATACTCTTTATCATACCATCTTAGCCTTTAATATCAAGAATATATACCTAAAGTTTATACATTTCTGTTATTCGACAAACAGTTTTAATTTTTGTCGAAAAATCACAGGTGTTTGTCGAACTCAAAATACATATAATTAATAAAAAAAGTGATGTAGTTTACATATTTAATTCCAATTTTAGGTTTTAAATACATTTTTTGTGGGTATATAAAAAAATAAACCCTCTAATACTAAGGTTTCTTTCAAATAACCTATTTTTTTACATGGAAAAACAGTAAAAGTGATTGACGTTTATTGGAAACACTGATATGCTAAGAAAGCAATCAGTTTTTGTCGAATATTGACGAAGTATAATACAAAAATATAAATATATATATAGTTTGAGAGGAGATTACTAAATTATGAAATCTACTGGGATTGTACGTAAAGTTGATGAATTAGGTCGTGTTGTTATTCCTATCGAATTACGTCGTACTTTAGGTATTGCCGAGAAGGATGCGTTAGAAATCTATGTTGATGACGATAAAATCATCCTAAAAAAATACAAACCAAATATGACTTGCCAAGTAACTGGTGAAGTTTCTGACGATAACCTAGCTCTAGCTAACGGTAAATTAGTATTAAGCCGTGAGGGTGCAGAACAAATATTATCAGAAATTCAAAACCAATTAGTAAATAAATAATTGATATACTATTAAAAGGGATCAAATTTGATCCCTTTTAATTTTTTTATTCAATATGAAACGCTTGATACACATCTCTTTTCTGAATATTTCTCTCAATAGCTACCTTTTTTATAGCTTCTTTTGAGGATAAACCTTCATTTATGTAGTATTCGACATGCTCCTTCATATTTAACGTATCCCACCAAACATCCTCATCATCTGGTGCTTCCTCTATTGATCCTTCTACAATAATACAAAATTCACCACGGATTTCATTAGTCTCAGACCATGCTAAAACATCTTCAATACTACCTCTTATAAATTCTTCAAATTTCTTAGTCAACTCTCTTGATAAACAGATGGAACGATTTCCCAAGCATTCATGCATTAATTGTAATGTATCTTTTAAGCGATGAGGAGATTCGTATAATATAAACGTCTCTTTTCGATTTCCTAATTGATTCAATTGATTTCGTTTTTCTTTCTTTTGTCTATCAAGAAATCCATAGAAATAAAAAGGTTGCGGTGTAATTCCAGAAGCAATAAGAGCAGTTAAAGCTGCATTTGCACCCGGGAGAGGTATTACCTTTGCACCTGATTCTAAAACTTGTTGTACTAGCTCACTACCTGGATCCGATATGGTCGGCATTCCAGCATCACTAATTAAGGCAATACTCTTTTTTTGTTGTAAATATTCGATGACCTTATGTCCACTTGATTCTTTATTATGCTCATGATAACTAAATATAGGTGTATCAATCTCGAAATGGTTGCATAATTTTTTGGATTGGCGTGTGTCCTCCGCTGCTATAAGGTCAACTTCCTTTAATACCTTAATAGCCCGAAAGGTCATATCTTCTAAATTACCAATTGGTGTTGGCACCAAAAATAAATCTCCCATTTCATTCTCATTTTGACTAAAGCTTTTTTGGGTATTTATCATATTCCTTCCACCTGCCTTCTATATATATACAATTGTTTATTTTTCTTCGTTAATTTTTTGAACTTCATTTCCATTTTTAACGCTTCACTCTTTGAATCAAACTGTTCGGAATATAAAAGCTTAACAGGTATTCTTCCTCTTGTATATTTTGCACCTTTACCGGTATTATGACTCTGCAACCGTTTTTCAATATTTATTGTATAGCCTGCATAATAACTCCCATCGCTACATTCTAACACATAAAAAAAGTGAGCTTCTTTTTCCATTACAAACCCCTACCCACAAGTGTAGCTACTTACCTAACTACAATGCCATTGTGTAGTTTTATTCTATTCCTCTTCTTTACCATATAAAATTTCTTTGATGATTGGTGTATATTCATGATTTTCATCATAAATAAATATAGGCGGTAATAATTTCAAATCTGCCTGTCCGCCTTTAATTCCTTCGATAAGAACCGTATTAGCTTCTTTCCCTTGCTTCGGATAAACAAATTGCAACCTTTTCGGTTCAACACCATATTTTCTCATTAACTCAACAAGATCCACTACTCTCCCCGGTCGATGAACCAACGCTACCTTGCCACCCTGTCTGACCAGCTGACTGCATACCCTTATCACATCATCTAATGTGCATAAAATTTCATGTCTAGCGATAGCAAAATGCTCATTCATATTCTGTTTATCTTTCTGTGGTGTTTTAAAATAAGGAGGATTACAAGTAACCACATCAAATTTCCCAAATCCCAGTTCCTTTGGCATATCTTTGAGATCACCATGAATGAGGTTTATTTGATGTACCAAATTATTATATTCAACGCTTCTAACTGCCATTTGATAGAGCCTTTCTTGAATCTCTACACCCGTTATATTTGCTTTTGTCCTCGTACTTAGTATAAGTGGAACAATACCGTTTCCTGTACATAGGTCAATAATGTTTCCCTTCTGAATAGGCAAATAGGCAAATCTTGAAAGCAAAACAGCGTCTAATGAAAAGGAAAAAACCGATGGACTTTGAATAATTCTCAAATTTTCAGCTAATAAATAGTCTAATCTCTCATCTCCTATTAAATGAACCATAATTCTTTTCTCCTTTATACTTATCCTTATCGAAACAAAGCGCTAGCGCATTGATCAGCCAACATTTTAGTAATATTAGTCTGCTAGCTTGATGACAAAAAAAGACTGACACATAATTAGTATGAGTCAGTTCTATTATTTCTTATTGAGGAATGATAAGCAAAATAAACAATCTCCATCTTTTCGAATACTTCCGTAGTGCAGGTTGCAAATATGGAAACCCTCTTGGTAAAGTCTTGCTAAATTATCGTACCCTTCACCTATATCGATCTGTTGATTTTGCTTCTTTTGCTGTTTATCCTTTGATTTTGCCTTTTTTGTTTTTATTGTACTATTTGTATCAGTCATAGTTGAGTCTAAACGTCGGCGTAGGTTCTCATTTTCGATTTGTAAGTGATGATTTTCTTCAATGAGTTCTCCTAAATGTTGCTTTAATTCGCCTAATTGAGTATATAAAGACCCTATTTGTTCTTCCATACTGCTAACAGATTCAAAGATCTCCTTTTTATCCACTTGTTCCACCTCATTAATCTGTGGATTGCATTGGAACTACGCCTTCTTTCTGCAATTCATCCCAAGTGTATTCTACCACGCGTTCTTGTTCCACAAGATTTACCTGTAGAATTTTCTCTAATATATTTAAACCTACTACTTTTCCTAATCCATTTGGAGTACCAATCATTTCTCCTAAATCAGGTAGTTGTTCTTTTGCAGATTCATATTCGTCATTCTCATATTTTAAACAACACATTAATCTTCCGCATAGTCCTGAAATCTTCGTTGGATTTAATGATAGATTTTGATCCTTTGCCATCTTTATCGATACAGGTTCGAAATCACCAAGAAATGTAGAACAACATAACATACGACCACAAGGACCTATACCACCTAGCATTTTTGCTTCATCACGAACACCAATTTGGCGAAGTTCAATTCTTGTTTTAAAAATAGCAGCTAAATCTTTTACAAGCTCTCTAAAGTCAACACGTCCATCTGCTGTAAAATAAAAGATAACTTTGTTGCGGTCAAATGTATATTCGACATCAACTAATTTCATATCTAAACCATGTTCAGATACTTTTTTCTGGCACACATGGTATGCCTCTGATGCTGCATCCTGGTTCTCCTGAACCATTAATCGGTCCTTTTCATCAGCAAGACGAATAACTTTTTTTAGAGGTAAAACAACGTCATTCTCTTCTACCTTCTTATTGTTTAAAACGACTTTACCATATTCGATTCCTCGTATTGTTTCAACTATGACAAAATCGTCATCCTCTATTTGAAGACCATTAGGGTCAAAATAATATATTTTGCCCGCTTTCTTAAAGCGAACTCCTACAACATTATACAAACTTATCCCTCCTGCAATGTTAAAACCAATTGTTCCATTAGTAATTGTGGATTTACATTGGCATGAAGCCGTTTTTTAGCTTCTAATATAGAAGTTACCTTCTCAGTCACACTTCTTTGAGTTATTTGAAGGGCATGGTGTTTTAATTGCTGAATGATGTCTTGATAAATAACGTGTTCATCTTTTCCTAGTTGAACAGATAAGACATCCTTATATATATATAATAGCAAGTCTAACCCTGTTTCTTGCTTTTCTTTATCATTGAAATGACCCATCCACTCTGTGTGTATATATAAAGGTGCCTGTCCTTTGCGAGTGGTGAGGATTTCATATAATTTTATCACTTTCAATCTAGCCTGCGCAAACCAATCATCTTTTGACAGTTCTAAAGCTGCCTCTGTATCGTTCGTTAATTGTGCAACTAGAGAGGCAATATGTGATGCTACATTAGAATTTATTAGTGTTTGTTGAATTGCTATTGGTTGCAAAGGATGAAAGGATAATAACTGGCATCTAGAAAGAATTGTATTCAACATTTTATGATACTGTTCTGTAATAAGAATTGCAATTGTATTTGCATTAGGTTCCTCTAAAAACTTAAGCAAACTGTTTGCAGCGTTTACCGTCATTTTGTCAGCATGATTAATCATATAAAGCTTTTTGCTCGACTCTACACCAGACTTTGAAAATTCCTCTTGTAATGCTTGAATTTGACCCTTTTTAATCGAAAGTCCATCTGGTTCGACGAGATGGACATCAGGATGATTGCCAGACTGTATTCTTTTACAATTTTTACACATCTGACAAGGCTCAAAGTTTTCAAGGTTTTCACAAAAAAAACTTTTGGCTAATAGAATTCCTACCTCTCTTTTTCCAGTTCCCTTTTTTCCCTCAAAAAGATATGCGTGTGCTAATCGATCTTTCTGAATGCTATTCGCTAATAACTTCATCACACGTGGTTGATATGAACCTAATTCACTCCAACTTTTTGTCATACTCATCACTCTCTACGTATAAAGGTTAATAAGTAATCCCTTAACCTCGCCTATTTTTGCAAGAATATCTATCGTCGAACTTTCCTTGTTTACAATCTCATCTGCTAAATGAACAAGTGTTTCATCAACCTGTTCAATAATCTTTAATGAGCGACTATTCCCATTATAATCCCAGCTTCTTGATTGTTTCATATTCATGCCATATTCAACAGCCTCATGAATGAATTTCTTTACCAAAAGCTTATACTTAGAAAGGTCACTAAAATTTCTTGATTTTGATAATCTTCGCCCTGCATCATCTATATCAATTAACAATTTGCTTAACTGCTCATTTTGCAACTTACTTCCTTGCTTTACAATGAAGTCATGGAACCCTCTGGTGGATGATTGAGCGCTCTTCTGCTCTAGCCCTCGCTTGTCCATCATCGATCTGATATCTTGACTAATCTTCATCATATACCTCCATGGCGTTTGGTAGCCATATAGACATTCTATCTATTAAAACTGATGAAATTGTTCTACCGGAAGAACAAAAACAGTTGCTCCTCCTACCTCTACTTCAACAGGATATGGAATAAAGGAATCAGCATTACCACCCATTGGTGATACTGGTGCAACAAGCTGATCCCTTGATTTACAATTATCCTTTACAATTTGTAATGCCTTATCTACTCGTATATCCTCTGTACCTATCATAAATGTCGTATTTCCTGACTTTAAAAATCCACCTGAACTAGATAATTTTGTAACACGAAAATTGTGCTCCGTAAGGGCATTCAATAACTTGTTACTATCTTGATCCTGTACAACAACAATAATTAACTTCATGTAAAGAAGCCTCCTTATATTGTAACATGTTCATCTTTGTGAATCATTGCTTGTTTAATGGTAATTTCATGTTAGCCTATACTTGAATAGAAGTCATCTTTTTTAATACTTTCTTTACATCTTTCACTACTTCTTGCAATGATCTTTGGGCATCAATAACGACTATTCTCTCAGGAAACATGTCGATAACCTTTTCATATCCTTCTTGTACCTTTTGATGAAAAGACAAATTTTCTAAATCTAGACGATTTTTTTCTCGTTCTGAGTTCTTTGAGATCCTTTGTAAACCGATCTTTGGGTCAATTTTAAAATAAAATGTAAGATCTGGCATCAATCCATTAATAGCAAAATCATTAATTGATAGAACTTCTTCTATTCCTAAGCCTCTTGCATGTCCTTGATAAGCTAAAGAACTGTCGATAAACCGATCACAAAATACAGTTCTCCCATTATCTATAGCTGGAATGACCCTCTCAGCTAGATGTTGCCTTCTTGCTGCTGCATATAAAAGCGCCTCTGTTCGAGGATCCATTTCTGTATGATTTTTATTCAAGATCACCTCGCGTATTTTTTCTGAAATATGAATTCCTCCAGGCTCTCTTGTAAAAACAACATCCATTTTAGTTTCGTTTATTTCTTTCATTAACATTTCAAGCACAGAGGTTTTACCTGCACCCTCTGGACCTTCAAATGTGATAAATTTCCCCTTCAAAAATATTCACCCTCTGCTCATAAATATGTTTATTTTCCCTTTTTTAATCTGATTATCTCCTTGAATGTTTACTCCTACTTCTAGCAGTAGTCTTATCGTTTCAATTAGCTCTGCCGTTACTTTTTCACCGATCACAATAAGAGGAATACCAGGAGGATAAGGAATAATAGCTTCTGCTGAATAATGTCCAACAGCTGCTTCTAAATCAACTAGTACCTTTTTACATTTCTTAAGTTGAGAGTAAGATATCTCTAATGGTTGTATTCCTTTATATCTATGATTATTTGACTTCTTTTTAGCCAAGCTTGGCTGATGAGATTTAAGATGGTCTTGATTGACTTGGTTAAATTTATTTAAAATAGTACTCATCTTACCAAGTGGTAGTATGCATAAACAATGCTCAGTATTAGCTAACTCTACAAATATATTGTGTCTCTCAAGTATTTCCTGTAGCTCATAACCTGATAGTGCATTAGTTGATCTTATCGTTACTTTTAATGGGTCACTCTGGACAAGTAAGTCCCCAGACTCAATGACCTCTAGACCATTCATTGAGTTAAATCCTTGTTTGATTTCTTTTACCGATTCTATTATCTCCGAATGCAGCTTCTCTTCCATTGCCCTACTCAAATACGCACGTGCTAAATCTAGAGAAGCCATAATTGGATAGGAGGGACTACTACTTTGTAGCATAGAAAGATATAACTCAACTGTTTCTTTTTCAATTAATTCACTATTGAAATGCAAATATGAACCCATTGTCATAGCAGGTAATGTTTTATGTGCTGAATGGATAACAATATCTGCTCCAGCCTCTACAGCAGATAAAGGAAAACTATCACCGATAATAAAATGGGCACCATGTGCTTCATCAACAAGTACAGGAATACCATGATCATGAGCATACTTGATAATCCTTGTAAGATCGGTGGCAAGGCCGTAATAATTTGGATTGGTTAAAATAAGCGCCTTTGCATTTGGATAAAGTTTGATCGCTTCTTTTATTCTGTCAAATTCAACATAACTAGGTACTTGGAGCTCTTCATCAACTTTGGGAGCCAAGAAAATCGGCTTAACCCCTGCCAGCTGTACTCCATTCATAATCGACTTGTGAGAATTTCGTTGAATAAGTACTTCATCACCTTCTTGACAGCTGGCTAAAATCATCGCCATATTTCCAACAGTTGAACCATTCACTAAAAAGTACGAGTTTTTCACACCATATAACTCGGCAGTAAGCTGTTGTGCTTTTAAAATGACATCCTGTGGGTGATGCAAATCATCTAATCCTGTTAACTCTGTCACATCTAACCGTAAAACATCTTTATATATGTGTGCTGCTTCTTGCAAAAAGACTGCCCCATTTTTATGACCAGGTACATGTAAAGATACAGGATCTTCCTTAGCATGACGTATTAAAGCTGAATAAAGAGGCATTTCCATTTGAAATCAACGTCCTTTTATATAGATAAAAACATTATAACAATACTTAACTTAATGAGTATATAAAGATTCTAATATCTTAAAAACAAAGCGGTATCCTAAACGATATCCTTTTCATCAGCATGGTACTTGTTTCCCGATATCAAAGCATCTTTCACAGTAAACAAAAAACAACTCTTACATACAAAAAAGCCTCTGAATTGTTAAATCAGTGGCTTTTTTTGTTTCACTTGCTCCCTATTACATAACCAAAATCATAAAAATACATAATGGCATCTAATACAACTTCAAAAGAATAGATAAAAAAAAGTATGATTAAAGAAACACTTGCCCATTTTAGGTATAGGTTAGAGTAAAGCATAACAAAGACCTTTGAAAAAAATTTATCCATTCTTAGTCAACTCCAGTATTATTTCGATTGTCTTCCCTGATAATAACCATTTTAAAGATAGCCTCTATTATCTTTGTAAGCATTTATTAATCTTGAACATCTCTCCAACTTTACGAGAACCAAAAAAATTCATAACATGTTGTAATATCCTAGATTTGAATTTAAAGTCAATTATTGGCTACTTTTGAGTACTAAAACACTAATAGATTCTAGATGTAAAGTCTCTTATAAGCTATGTTAAGATATCATTAGATATTGAAAAAAATCCCCAATTAAACTTAAAAATCCTATAAAATATTTCCTACCATATTTCCCTTTGAGAAATCCTCTTAAGAACAATAAAATGGATACACCTGTCCACATTTTATAGAATATCCATATAAAACACTATTTTTCAATAGTTTAATTTTTTTATATATTTAGAATTTATTGTTAGATTATATTAATTAAGGACTAAATTACCTAGCAATTGACCTCTTAATTATGGATGTATATATATAAAAAACCTTCCCTTTAAGAGATGGCTTTTCATTTCTTGGTTTTATAGATCACTTATTTTTTATAAAGTTTATTTAATGTAATCATATATAATCATTAAATTTCTAAGTCTCTAGGCATTTTCTGCTCGTGCATGTTTCATTTAGAGTTTATAACTAGCTGGTAACCAACAAGTAAATATATTTAAAGATACATCCTTCTTTGTAAAGTTCGAACCATTACATTAAACATTTCTAAAAAGGCCACTTTATATGTCCTTCTATATCAATCACTATTAAAGAATAGAATTTTAAAAAAGATCCTTTTTGTATGACCTTAGCGCAAGCCATTTAGAATTCGGCGACAAGGCTAAGACCAGTGTTTCTATCGTATAAAAGGTAGATTTCTAAGAAGAAAAGATGCCACTAGACCTTATATAGTGCTGTTTCCTCAAGTTACTTATAGAAACAAAGTCTACGAAAACAGCCTAACAAAAAGACTGATTTTATATCAGTCTTTTTTTACGAATAAAGCGGTGGGTTTTTAACTCTTCTTAATTTTTCCAAATAAAATTGATAATTAGGATCTGATGTTTGTGTACTAGTCATTTCCTTCTCACATTCTACACAAATAAAACTTGTATAGAGATGAATTCCCGTCACTTTCTCTTTATCACATATAATACATATTTCCCCATGAGATTTCTGTAAACAATTAGAATTCAAAATCTCCACCTCCATACTTTTATTGTTACCAAATCGTTTTATTGTATACACTATTTAGAATTTATTTAATGTTCTTTTCAATACATTATGTCGTCATATTCCATTCGTGTCTGTCTATACAAGTAAGCTTATTTACATAAATTACATTGACTTCTATATTGCCACAAGACTGTTGTCATAGATGTAGTCCCTGTTTTTTCTCTCCCAAGCCTCAGGTCATTAGTTATAGCTAAAATTCGTCCTTTGCCCTTATAACATCGAAGGGCTAGGCGCTGGAGCTGCAGTTCAAGAATTTTATAAATTCCTAGGCAAAAAAAGACCAGTATCTCTACTGATCTTTTCCTTTTCTTACTTGGCAACGTCCTACTCTCACAAAGGGAAATCCCCAACTACCATCAGAGCTGAGAGCTTTACTTCCGTGTTCGGATTTCGGCTTGCGATAAACTGCGTATATCTCCGCGTCAGCTTGTTCGCTCAGATCCTGTGCCAAGAACGTACACTCCGGTCTTCCCTCTCTGCACTTCCTTATTTGCACAGGATGTGCTGACTTCTACGTTGGCACAGGACGTGGCGCTTTTAGTAGAAGTTCCTTAATATGCTTCTCCCAAGCCTCTGGCTAGTAGTCTTACCTTGTACTGTTTCTTCTGAAGAACCTTCGGTTTTTATATCTTTTTAATACAAAAAAGACCAGTATCTCTACTGATCTTTTCTTTTTCTTACTTGGCAATGTCCTACTCTCACAGGGGGAAACCCCCAACTACCATCGGCGCTGAAGAGCTTAACTTCCGTGTTCGGCATGGGAACGGGTGTGACCTCTTCGCCATCATCACCAAATAATATTAAGTTTGAAGGGATATTCCTTCAAAACTAGATAACGAGTTACAATTCAATTCACTAAGCTTACGCTTTTTATTAGGTTAAGTCCTCGATCGATTAGTATCTGTCAGCTCCACGTGTCACCACGCTTCCACCTCAGACCTATCAACCTGATCATCTTTCAGGGATCTT
>JAPSLU010000419.1 GCA_031180405.1 Bacillus sp. (in: firmicutes)
TCACCGATTGACTTCATGCTAATGTAGTCGCGATGAATGGCAACAGGAATCACCTGAGGTCGCCCTTCCCATTCAGGCGAATAGGTTTTCATCTCCTTCTCTGATAACCCGAATCTTGTTTTGGAACAAGGGTGAATTGTATGTCCTTCGATTACCCATTGTTCAGCAAAGACAAGTGGACTAAATTGTGAGTTTTTTCTACTTTCCTCCTGTAAATAGGATATCAAATTTCCTTCCCATGAAAATTGTTGCTTTCGAATCTCAGCAGCTGTTAACGCTAGTGCATAATTCAAAACAGAATTTTGCAACTCCGCTGATAATCGGCTAACATCCTGATTTATTAAAAGACGATCAAGAAAATCAACAGGATGATCGATCTTTATACTACTCCCCTCTGACATATAAAGAATATCTCCTTTTATGTCGATATGATGAAGTACGTATTGCTTGGAAATTGGAATGATAATGTCTCCGTCGTTTTTTCCTGGAATCACAGCCTCTACTACTTTATTCCCCTTTTTTTTCCAGGTAATATCGACGACTTGTTCACGTAAAATAGCTTGAATAAGACAATGAAGTGTTCGTTTTTGAGCTTTTGGTAAGCTCCGGTGAAAAATATCAGAGTATTGTTTATTCTTCGATTCTATTTGATCAATGGCTTCCTTTTCACCATTACTGAAAACCGCTGCTTGACTCATCTAATACCTCCGCTTTATTGAGAATTATTATCAACACTTCACTTATGTTAATTGATATTGATTATCAGTGTCAATTATTTTTACGAAAATGAGCCAAATTTCATACAGCATGAGTTACTCATTTCTTCTTTTTTCGATCATTTGACCCCCTTCTCAATTTGGATTCATAGTAGAAAAAGCGGGGGCTCTAGAACATCTTGTGTATGTATTTTACTAAATGAATTACGTGTAATTGTGTAGTAGTTGGGGATGTACGCCATGTCAAACTAGTATAAAACAATGAGCTAGCATTGAGAGAGATGGTCTTCAAAACGCAAAGAAATTTTCTACTACTTCAGTATTTTTAGGACTTACATAAATAAGCACCTCAAACAAATGCCTTTCTTTATACAGTCTTTAAAAAGACGTAGAGCTTTAGTTAGGAAGCCTAAGAAAAGAAGGAGATTAAAAGAGATGTATTATTAGAATTAGCAGTTGTTGTTGTACAGAACCGAAACGGAAAGTCAACGCTCAAAAAGCAGGAACTGGACGAGTGCATACAGATGGGGAAATTAACGAGGCTATCGGGCATTATATTGACCGGTCTTCTTTGCTATGTACAGATACTGCTACAAACTAAAAACATTTGCCCTCATCAAGGGCATTGAAGCACGAAACCTAATAAGAAGTGTACGTTAAGAAAGGAATTTATCATCTTCAAAATGGTTGCTATCTTTCATCTCGAGATGACAAATAGATAAACAACGAATTTCTTCTTGTTTCCAGAACATATTTAATAAGTAAGATAGCCTCTCCTCCTTCTAGTCTTAACAAGGAAAATCCTTAACCGGCTTCCGGTTTTTGTGTAGGTTCTATTTCCCCCAAGTTGTAATGGTTAGCCATTAGTTAATAGTTAACTATGCAACTACCCATTAACTCTTGAATTCTGACCAACGAATACCTAAATCATAAGCCATTTGTTTTCTTCGTAAATTCGATTAGACTCCAATTTGAGTAGAAACCTTTGTAAGAAGATAAAGTTAAAAATACCAACCCTTCTTCTCACCTCTTCTGATATAATCGGAGCCCTTCCCAACGTCAACAAATGGAATTATGGACAAATTACATACCGAAGATTAGATTTATCTTGGTTTAGTCCAGGAATTGTTTGTTAAATACTGTGAATATATTGATGAATGACGAACATTTCTGCAAAATTTTATTTCCTTACGGCGGTTAAAAAATGTGGGATGCTCCCTAGTAACTTTTTCTTTACTAAGAGGCACCCCATATTGTTCTTCCATTGCTCTAATTTGCTCTTTTTTGAGTATAGATGCTTTTCTATGTATGTTACTAGAGAATTCTACATCATAAACGATCAATTCATTAGATTCTATCGTTCTGAAATCTAACTTTTATTATCTAAAGCTTACATCCATTCCTCTTTTGTCCCGTTCCGAAGGTTTTATCCAATTTGCAATCACTCATTCACTATTTTGCGAAAAACGCTATTCAAAATGGCTTTTTTCACCACTCTAGAACCGTTTCCTCGCTTTACAACTCATACTTCCTCATTTTAAGATACAGCGTATTGCGACTAATTTTCAATATCCTTGCAGCTTTGCTTATATTCCATCCAGCAGATGTTAGGGCTTGGGTGATGGCCTCTTTTTCCGTCTGTCCGAGTGAAGACGGTTTTTTTTCTGCAATTTCTGATGCTTGAGTTTGTTGTTGCTGTTCATACACATCTTCAAAGTGTAAATCATCCGCCTTAATTTCGTTTCCTACGGCCAAAAAGGAGGCTTGGATGAGGACACTTTTAAGTTCTCTGATGTTTCCCGGCCAATGATAGGCAAGGATTTTTTGCTTTGCTTCATCCGATAACGAGATTGATGAACGGTCTAATGTATTAAGAAAATGCTCGGTTAATTCAAGGATGTCGGTTCTGTCTTTCAGCGGCGGGAGGGTAATGAAAATCCCTTTAAGCCGGAAGTACAAGTCTTCTCGAAAGCGTCCTGCTTTAATTT
>JAPSLU010000420.1 GCA_031180405.1 Bacillus sp. (in: firmicutes)
TGTGATGTTAAAAAACACTTTAGTGCAATTAACACTTATCTTATTGAGACCGATTTAAATTCATTAACGGACTTAATCAATAGCCATTCCATAGTAAGGATTAGTTACGATAGAGATGTATGGGCGTTGTTAGATGTAGCAGTAAAGGCCATTGGAGTACAAAGAGGTTTAGACGCAAAAGGAACAGAACAAACTGGAGCAGGTGTGACAATTGGAATTTTAGATACAGGTGTTTATCCTCATAAAGATTTAGTAACTCCCCAAAATAGAATAATTGCATTCAAAGATTTTATTAATGGAAAAGAAGAGCCCTACGATGATAATGGACATGGAACTCACGTAGCGGGTTGCGCTCTTGGAAATGGGACATCAAGCGATGGAAAGTACCAGGGAACTGCCCCACAAGCTAATTTAGCAGCTGCAAAAGTACTTGATTCAATGGGTAGAGGAAATGCGTCAAATATTATCTCTGCCGTTCAATGGATGATTGACAATAAAGAAAAGTACAATATAGGGGTAATTTCACTTTCATTAGGTTCATACGCTATAAAGTCATATAAAGAAGATCCACTTTGTTTAATTCTTGAAAAGGCTTGGGATTTAGGAATTACAGTACTGGTAGCTGCTGGAAATAGCGGTCCTAGTAAACAGACAATAGGGAGCCCTGCAGTCCATCCTAAATTGATTGCTGTTGGCGCAATTGACGATAAGGATACCATTGAAAATACAGATGATACTGTTGCAGACTTTTCTAGTAGAGGTCCAACAATTGAAGGCATTGATAAACCAGATATTGTTGCCCCAGGCACAAATATTATTGCTCTCCGTGCCCCAAACTCTTATACAGATAGACTCAAACCAGACTACCGTATAGGAGAAGATTACTTTACGTTATCAGGCACTTCAATGGCTACTCCTATTGCTGCTGGGATGGCTGCGTTGCTTCTTGAACAAAAAAATAATTTGAAACCGGACGAAATAAAGCAATTAATGATGGAAGGGGCATTAAGGTTAAATGAAGATAAATATTCATATGGAAAAGGTTTAATAAATTATAAACAATCATTAAATCTGCTAGATGGAAATGAAGAAAGACCTGACAGCGGAAAAGTACCCGGAGAACACTCATTGGTGATTAATTGGGGATCTGACATACCTAAACTCTTTGAAAATGAAATTAAACAATTAAATAAAAGCATTTATATTGCTACCCCAGTCATTACAGATGTTAACTTAATAACTTTACTTTGTGAGGCAAGCCTAAAGAATATATCAGTAAATATTGCTTTAGACTTACATGTGAAAGAAAATGTGCACATAGCTCAATATTTAACTAATTATGGGGTAAATGTCTCCCAATTGGGGCAATCTGCTTCTCCAGAATTGCAAGGTGATACTTCCTTTGCGATTATTGATAATAAGAAAGTTTTGTTGTCTAGCGCCGCCTGGAGGTATTTATCCTATTCCGGACAGAGGGAGTTTGTAATAAATATTGAAAATAGCAAAGTAGTTTCCTACTTCATGGAACTTTATCATCAATTAAGTGGTGCTAATGTAGATGCCGTCTAATTTAGTCATTCTTTATATTTTGGGGATATGTTTCACCGTGGCAAATTCCTATTTGTTTATCGTAAATAGCTTTTTTCTCCAAAAAACAATAAGTTTAATTTCGATGATTGTCTTAGCCTTTGCCTGGGTTGTTACAATAAAGTTTAATCCATTATTTAGAGAGTTAGTTGCTAAGTGGAAAAAATAATTTTGGCAAATACAAAAGATATTTCTTTATTTGTTTCACCTAATATCTAATATGAGTACCTATAGTTCTCCAATAACTTATATTAATGTAGAAACACTTCTTTTCTAAAAATGAAGGGATAATTCCCCTTCATTTTTAATTTTTTTACTTACCAATTTCTTCAGGTTTAATATTATAAAATATTTAAACACTAGTTTTCTAAATCATTTACTGATACACCATAAAAATCAGCAACCTTTTGTAGAGTGCCTCTTCTTGGACGTGTTTTGTTTCTTTCATATCTACCTATCATACTATGTGATGTCCCAATAGCCTTTGCGACTTGTTCTTGCGTGAGGTTTTTCTTAAATCGCTGAATTCTTAAGTTTCCCCCTAAGCTGCCATACATTTTATCACCCATATCTTGTATCAGATTTATAAAAAGAAATGTTTAGGGTAAAGCCCTTCCTTCCATCTAATTATTAGATTCCAACAATTAATCAATCGTACCCTTTTGGTAGCGTGGTTTTTCAAAACAATAAAAATTTTAAATTTGTTTTTCCTCCTTTATGAACTATTTACTGATGTTGCTAACATTTTGGTGAATAAAAAAACCCCTCTCAAATTGAGAAGGGCTTATATTATACGTTCTCGGGTAATAATTGCTTAATTTCCTGCTCAGCGTTTTCTAATCCAGCTAACCAAAGTTCAACCAGCTTAACACCGTTAATTAATTCAATGTTTAATTCTTCTGCATACTCTTTAGCATTTTTAGTGAAAGATCCAGTAGTAACAATATATCCACCTATAGCTCCTTCCTTGACCATATTAGAATGAATTATGGCAATACAGTCAAATGCTAAATCACCTTTAAAACATTTTACCTGACCTAAGTATTTTCCTTCATCCGTAACATGCTCAAAGTCAACTCCAAAGTCACCAGTTGGAGGTGATACCCAAGTA
>JAPSLU010000421.1 GCA_031180405.1 Bacillus sp. (in: firmicutes)
CAATCTTTTACCTATAGTCCTTCTATTTGAGGATGACACAAGTTACTTCTCTGCAAAACAAGGAGAATAATACTTGTGTCATCCTCTTGTTTATGACAGGAAAACGGCATTTTTTTTTGACCTTATTCATAAATATCAATAAAGATCACCTTTATGGGAGGTCACATTGAAAACATTAATCTCGATCTTTAAAAATATCTTTTATTCCTTACTTACCTTTTGTACAATTTTTGTTTTAACTTCATGTGTTCATTTATTTTTCAACATAAAGATCAGCCTTTTTTATAGCGGACTTTTGGTTTTATTTTCATTATCATTATTTTGTTTTTGCCTATATGTCCTGCTAACTTTTAAACGGGATTTTCAGTTTCTCCGTCTAAAAGGCAATAGTGGTATCTTCTCTCTCATTTTCTTTACCGTGTGCATCACATTTTTATCCATCTATTTTTTATCCATCAACCTCATGATTACCACTGAACTTGGAGATAACTTAACAATTGAAGAAAAATATCAATTGTATATAATCCCCTTTCACGAGAAGAAAGTCACAATTGCAGATTACCAAGCAATGAAGGAAAATAAGTTAGTAAGTACCTATCATCATGTTGATATCTATTATGAATCACATGAGGTAGAGTTACTTCCAATTATTGAAGATACAATCGATAAGGCCGATGAACTTACATCAACAATATTTGGAGAGATAGAAGATAATCAGATTGACTTAATTCTCCATTCATCAACAGAGGAATTGTATGAAAAAACGTCATTAATTGAAACGGTAGGATACTTTGATGACCCAAACAATATTATGGGGATAGCTATTACAGACTTAACAAAAATCCTCTCAAATGAAATGCCTCAATCCTTTTATTTCCAGAGTACAATTTTACACGAATATGCACATTATCGTTTGCAAGCATATCTAAAACAACAAGGTCTATATGTGTACAGAGTACCCTTGTGGTTTCATGAAGGAGTAGCTGAATACGTCGGAATGAATAATGTCGCACACAGATATTATCCATTTCGTGAGATCGGATTTAAAAACCTTGTCACACATCAGGATTGGGAAAAATATCGGTTAGAGAATTATGATGTTTATTTACAGAGTTATTATGGAATCAAATATTTAGTAGATCAATATGGGGAACCCGTGCTCAAAACTATTATTATCGAGACGGCTAGAGAAAATGATTTTGATAAAGGCTTTTCAAAAGCTACTGGGATAACAATTGAAGAATTACAAGAGCTTTATGTAAAAGATAAGGAACTGAATAATATAGAATAAAGACTAAAGCCTCCCACTTCATTAGCTGGCAGGCTTTAGTTCTTTTCGAAACACTTTTTTCATTTGCTTTTCAAATACAAATAGGAATATCCCAAACATTATTATCATGCTACCAATAATTTGAGAGGAAATCATCTCTTCTCCTAAAAAGTAATAAGCTAGGATAATGGACCCTACAGGTTCAAATAGGATCATTACTGAGATCGTATTTGTACTTACCCATTTTAAGGACCAATTAAATAGTGAATGACCTAAGAGTGTAGGGATAATCGCTAATAATAAGAAATAAATCCAGTCTTCCATTGGATAAGGAGTCAAAGGATACTGTAAAACAAGGCAATAACCTAATAATGTAACTGAGCTAATTCCGTATACAATAAACGTGTACAATAACAAAGAATGTCTCTTTCGAATCCCCTGACCAAATAATAAATAAGCAGTAATCATTGCACAAGCCGCAAGAGCTAATAAGTCACCAATTAATGCTATACCGCTAATCTTAAAATCTCCCCAACTAATAATAACACTTCCGATAATAGCGATTAACCCGCTACATAAGGCTACTTTTGATACTTTTTCTTTAAAAAACAAATAAGTTCCTATAAAGGCGAACAAAGGTTGTAATGTTACTAAAACCACAGAGCTTGCAACAGAAGTGTAATTCAGGGATTCAAACCACAAAATAAAATGAAAAGCTAAAAATACTCCTGCAATCGTAGAATATACCCAATCTTTTTTTGTAAGGCTTTTAAGTTCAGAGAAATGCTTTAGAAAAAAGAAAGGGGCAATAAGAACTGTTGAGAAAAATAAACGATAAAAAGCAATAACAGGAGCCGGAGCAGTTGTCAATTTGACAAAGATTGCTGAAGTGGATACTGCAATCACTCCAACTATTAGTGCTGCAAACGGAAGATATCTTGGTGAATCCATTGTTTACCTCCAAATCATACGTAAATCCAAAGCTTTGAATATTTTAACATGAAAGGACGAAGAATAGGTTGCGAAATTTGTAGAAGAAATCATCATAGAGTTGGAAAAGCTATGTAGTATAATGGTAACGATTAATGAATTTTGTCAATATATTGATAATTTTTAATCAAACTAATTCATTATACAAAGGGGGAAATACATGATTTTTCACCTAGAAACAACCAGGCACGAAATTCTTAACTTGATTGAAAATATTCCAGACCACCTATTTAATGAGCGAGAATCAGAAAGTACTTGGAGTATTAAACAGGTACTTGAACATCTGTATAAAACAGAAGTAGAGATTACAAAAGCCATTAAGTATATGCTTACCTTACCAGAACGAGAACATCTTTTAGATCAACCACTTGCGTTAACTTTAGATCGTACTCATAAAATTAGTGCACCTACAG
>JAPSLU010000422.1 GCA_031180405.1 Bacillus sp. (in: firmicutes)
GGTACACATCCAGCCAGGATAAGAGATAAAATAACACAACCAATTTTGACAAATGTGTTATTCATCATTAATATCCTCCTTTTTTTTGTTCTTCTCTTTTGATGAATATTTTATTGTATCTTTAGCTCTCAAATAATATGGCCTTTTATTAATTACACTGTAGGGTGATCTAATAAAACTATCTTTAAAATTATTGCGCCGGAACGGATACAAAGGAACCATGTAAGGAGTTTCAAACGATTTTAGTTTAAACAAATGACATAATATGATTGCAAAACCTAACATAATACCTAATCCACCTAGCAATGATGACATAATGATAAAGGGAAATCTTAATAGCCGAATTGTGTTGGACATAGACATAGTAGGTGTAGTGAATGAAGCCAGGGCAGATAAAGCCACGACAATTAATAATATATTACTTGTAAGTGCTGCCATAACAGCTGCCTGTCCAATGACAATACCGCCAACAATTCCCAATGTTTGTCCCACTTTAGTAGGCAATCGGGCTCCTGCTTCTCTTAATAATTCAATGGTCATTTCCAAAAAAAGAACTTCCATTAACGGCGGAAATGGAACGTTTGCTCTGGACTCTATTAGCGGCCCCAGTAAATCAGCAGGTACAACCTCATAATGAAACGTCACAACCGCAACATAAAGTGAGGAAGAAAAGATTGAGAAGATGATCGCAAATATTCGTATTAACCGAAAGAAGGACCCAATAATCCAGTTATAATAATAATCTTCAGGTGAAATAAAAAAATCGAGCAGGGTAGAAGGCCCGGATATTGCCGATGGTGAACCATCACTGAATATAACTACTTGGCCTAGAGAGAGGGTATAACAAATTCTATCCAGCCTCTCTGTAGATAAGTAAAGTGGAAAAGGGGTATGAGAATTATCTCTAATGATTTCGTCTAAAGCAGAGGTATCCCAAATAATATCAAAATCTATTTTAGCCAGTCTTTTTTTTACTGTTTCTATGTGTTTTTCATTTGTAATACCATCTAAATAAACAATGGCAACTCTTGTTTTTGACAGTGTCCCCAGAGTAAGCTCTTCAGTCGTTACTAAAGGAGATTTTAACTTACTTCGAAGTAAAAGAATATTAGTATCAAGACTCTCAACAAACCCTAACTTTGGCCCTGTAACACTATATTCATTCTCCGTTTCATTCGTTTCTCTAATCCCTTTAGATAAATTGCTGACGTTTACTAAAAGCCAATCTTCAGACGTATTTTCAAATGTAATTAGGACAAATCCTTTATGCAGCTTCTCTTCGATTTCTTTTGCATCCTGTGTTGTCATTACTTCTTCAAGAGGAATGCTGTTTTTAAATTGATTCATATCAAAAGCCTGATCAGTCTTTTTTTCGCATTCATTAATATATGGAAGAAATACTTGTTCCATCGTCTTATGATCGATTAGTGAAGTGAAGCATGAAATGAATATCTGGACCCCTGAAACCTTTTTTTTAATCTCTTTAAAATCAGATGACTTTTTAGCTCTTTTCACTATTTCTGCAGGATTCTGATTCTTTTTTTCCTTTATCATAAACAACTGTACTCCCTAACATTTGTTACTACTTAGTATTATTACTATCAAAAATTGTATGCACTTTAACCTTTTTATTATTGCTGAAAGACAAGCGGATAGAGAAAATCGGTAAATTTATGGAATTACCATTTCGGCCTTTTCCATTTGACACTTACCTATTAGTAAGTTACTATTGGGGCATGGAAAACAGAAAAAAACAAATTGTAGACTTAGCCATTAAATTGATACAGCAAAAAGGGTATGTGGCGTTTAGCTATGATGACATCTCTAAACAGCTTGGGGTGACCAAAGCAAGTATTCACTATCACTTTGAGAAAAAGGAGGATTTAGGAGTCGCAGTTACCGAACGTCTTTTCATGAAGCTGCAGGAATCTTTAATGACAATTAAAAGTTCTTCGGATTCTGCGGAAGACAAACTTAAGCAATTCATTAAACAGCAGGCTGAAAGGTTCGAGTGTACTGAAATTTGTCCGATTTCTTCGCTCCAGACGGATTATGAATCTTTGCCGAATGCTGTACAAGAAAAGATTGAGGAAGTCAGCAGACTGGAACTTAGAGTAATGAAAGAAATAGTTGCAGAGGCACAAACGGCAAATATCATAAGTAGCACTGAAGATGTCCATCAAGTTGCAGTAACGATATTATCAAGTATTAAAGGAGCATTATTATACAGACGTGTTCTAGGTGATAATGTATTAGCCGAAGTACTAAATCAGTTGAATCGTTTCTTAAAAAAACCGTAGAAACGGTTTTTTTTAAGAGAAAAAACTTACCTTCTAGTAAGTAACTTTTACTTTAAAAATTATTATGGAAAGTGGGGATTGCCACAGTGAAAAGAATGCTATTGGTTTCTCTATTGATGTCGTGCGGGGCTACCTTTATTACCCCGTTATTCCCTTTATATAGTGAGGCTTATCGGCTGAACAGTCTGCAAATCACGATCTTGTTTGCCATTTATGCTGCATTCTTATTGCCGACTTTGTTTATTGCGGGAGAAAAAGGCAGCACGTGGGGATTAAAAAGGGTTGTTCGCATCAGTATATGGATATCCATCGCATCTACCTTGTTCTTCTTGGCAGGCAATCATTC
>JAPSLU010000423.1 GCA_031180405.1 Bacillus sp. (in: firmicutes)
TATTTATATGTACCTAAAGAGGAACTCATGGTCCTTGAATCACAGTAAATGTAAATGTAGTAGAGTAGGTATTGCCTTGTTTGTATTTAGGTACGAGTAAACGCAAGGAATTATTAGGGAACGTGATTTCATACTGCCCCATTCCATTAGGCGGATAAGCGGTTAGAATCGTATTGGACCGTCCGTTGTCCAATGAAATATAATTTCCCGTGAAAAATTGAGGAAATGTACCGCCATTGCTTTTTATTATTGCGTCCTGCTTATGTAATTGTAATGAACCGGGTGGGAGTATCGTTTCAATCCCACTTATTTGTTTCTCGATCACGGGAGATGCTTTGACATTGACATGCCATCCAGAGGCAGATCCGGTTGCATCTGTAATTATTAACTTGCCGATGCTCCCTGTTATCACATTATCTTTATGATTGTTCATTACAATGGTATTCGATTGATATGTAAGAGTCAGTGGGCCTGGTAATATCGAAACACTAGTATCGTCTTTTGAAGTGTTTGCTAAAACATGCAAAGGTTGAAATGCTAAAACAGGGTGTAATAAGATAAGTAAGATGAGCAAAAGAGATTGATAATAATTCACGGTTGATCCTCCCAATTCCAATGTGCTTTTTCATTGTACACTGGTATTGTCCTGTTCTACCGTGTAACATATTTCCAATCTCATCAAGTTATAGATATCATGCCGTTTTCAGCACATGACATTATTACTCTTTTTATTGAACATTGTTTTGTTGACAAACTATTTAGCTGGTTTAGTTAAATATTTCTTTTGGAACATCCCATATAAAATAATGCTTTGAATATTGTCTTGTTTCAATAGTGATGTCTACTTTATCTTTTTCAAATACAAGACCAGAACCCATCTGTTCTTTAAATTTCCAACCCTCCCTTTTCATAAATTCCTTCGTCATACCTAAAGGATCCTTTTTCTTATGGTCGGACACATATCTTATTTCGTTCGACGTTTCTAACACTTTTTCATATCCATTATTGGATAATTCATATTTGATAATTGCAATTAAATAAGGAAAAGGGTTGCCTTCTTGAGTTAAAGCACTTCCAAACCTTAATCCAATAAAACTAAAAAATAATAAGAAGAATAACAACACTACGATTAAAACTTTTTTCATATTTCGACCTCTCATAAATCTAATTTTATACGAAAACTTCATTTCCTTTCTTGAAATCTACTGCTGCGTAAGTTAGAGAAAGGAGAAATTATTGTATTGGAATAACGCTCCCTGTAAACACTACTTAAAAATGTATTTTTGACTTGTGCAAAAGGGATTTGGGTTCCCCTTATCTTCCATTCATTATCAAAACTGACCACTGCAATTAATTTACATTTTTTCGAACCCCCCTAATAAATACTATTATTTACGGAGGATAATTATGGTTCTTAGTAAAGAGGTTATTACCTTCTTAAATGAGCTTAAGACGGCGGTTACTATTGCAGATGCTTCTGACCCAAATTTAGGGTTTATTTTTGTAAACGAATATTTCACAGTATTAACAGGTTATAAAAAGAGTGAAGCTTTAGGGAAAAATGGCAGATTCCTTCAAGGTAAAGAAACTGATATTGAAACGAAACGGAAAGTTAGAAATGCATTGTATCTAAAAAAATCCATTCATGTTGAAATTCTTAATTACAAAAAAGATGGATCACCGTTTTGGAATGAAATGAAAATAGATCCCATTTTTAATAAGCATGGAGAATGTATTCTCTTTGTTGGTCTTCAATTAGATATAACAGAACGGAAAGATGCGGAAAAAAGAATTTTTAACCTAGCATATATCGATCAAATCACAGGACTCCCTAACAGAAACAAGCTTTTTCTAGATTTAAACAAAATCATAAGACAAGATACAAATAATAATATAGGATTCTTCTATCTTGATTTGGATCATTTTAAAAATGTTAATGACAGTTTAGGTCATACCGCAGGAGATAGGTTATTAAGTCAGGTAAGTAAGAGGTTGCTAATTCTAACAGAGAAATGCAATTTAAAACTATATCGACTTGGTGGAGATGAATTCATTTTTCTGTTACCAGGCTTTAATTCAATAAATCTAGTTGCTGAAAAAATATTGGATTGTTTTAAAAAGCCTTTTTTAATTAATAATAAAAACCTCTTCATTAAACCAAGTGTCGGTATAAGTCTTTTTCCTCACCACGGAACTGAATCTGAAACATTGCTAAAGTTATCTGAAACTGCTATGTATCATGCAAAAAAACAAGGTGGGTGTCAATTCTGTCTGTATCATCAAGAATTATTTGATATTAAAAATAGAAGAATTGAATTGGAAAATTCTCTTAGAAGTGGGCTATATAATAATCAATTTTACCTGTATTATCAACCCAAGATCAATTTCTCTAAAAATAAGTTAATTGGATTCGAGGCACTAGTTAGATGGGAACACCCATCTTTAGGTTCAATATCACCTAATGAATTTATTCCTCTAGCCGAAGAAACTGGAACGATTATTCCTCTTGGATATTGGATATTTAAACAGGCTTGCAAACAGTTGAACACCTGGCTAGAGTTTGGTTTTAAGGATGTAACACTATCAATTAATATATCTGCTGTACAAATAAGAGATAAAGGTTTCGTT
>JAPSLU010000061.1 GCA_031180405.1 Bacillus sp. (in: firmicutes)
CGATCCCTTACTTATTCTGTTTGTCGCTCTTTTGCTATTTGGACCAAATAAATTACCGGCTCTTGGAAAAGCTGCTGGAAAGACATTGAGAGAATTCAGGAATGCCACAAAGGGTCTTATCGAGGATGAAGAATCATCTAATAAAAAGAGTAATCAATAAATGTAAGGACACAGCAAAAATGCATGTGTCCTTTTTTGCATTTTAATAGCTAAAGAAATAAATCGAGAAAAAAAGAATTGCTAAGAAAAAGATGACTGTAAGCGATTAAATGAACATTTTTGAGCTTTTTTCAACTTTTTATGAAATTTTTCATCCTTTACGACCTTATACGTAGAGGAGTAAGATTACATTCATAAATGAATAGATTAGCCTGTTTTAGAAAAAAGACGTTTACATATAAAAAAAAGAATAGATGATCAAAGATCGCTTAATCCTATACATAGGAGCGGGGGACCCAATAACAGTCAAACATGACTTGGGGTGAATCGAATATCTTTATGATGTTTGTAGGGCTACTCTTTTGCCCGAATCCGACAGCTAACCTCGTAAGCGTTAAAGGGATGAACATGTGCTTAACAAAAGTCACAGGGATTCACTACCTTTGTGTCTTTTTTTATTGTTTAAAAAGCTAATGAATAATGCGTTTTTTTGGAAACTTAGTTGTTATTTTAGACTCTTATAGAAGATTGTTGTTTTTATACGTTTCTGTGAACAAAAAACTGTATAGGTTAAATGGCAGAATGGGGCGAGACTCCTAAGCGGAATTAACTACCCTAGACTATACATTACCAACAAAGTCTTAGAACTATATTTTGCATTGAAAGAAGGAATTTTTGTGAAGAAGCAATTTGCTGTATTTGGCTTAGGACGTTTTGGTGGAAGTCTTGTAAAGGAGTTCCATGAGCTCGGCATTGAAGTTCTTGCGATTGATAAGAGTGAGGAAAAAATCCAGCAGTATGCTGCCTATGCTACACATGCAGTAAGAGCAAATGCAATAGATGAAGCAATTTTAAAGCAGCTTGGGGTACGAAATGTTGACCATGCATTTGTCTCCTTTGGGGATGATATTGAAGCAAGCATCCTTACTTCACTTATTTTAAAGGAGCTAGGGATACCGCAAGTGTGGGCTAAAGCACAGAATGATTATCATCAAAAAGTGCTAGATAAAATTGGTGTGAACCGGGTAATTCATCCAGAGCGAGATATGGCAAAAAGAATTGCACACCATATTATCTCTGAAAAAATGATTGATTATATTGAACTATCAAGAGAGTACAGTCTAGTGGAAGTTGTTGCGACAAAAAAACTGTGTAATAAAACAATTTTAGATTTAGATATTCCCTCAAAATATGGATGTAATATTGTTGGCATACAACGAGGCGAAGAGATCTGTGTGTCTCCATCTGTTAATGAAAGAATTACTGTTGGGGATGTTTTACTCATTATCGGAAAAAATAAAGATATTATTGATTTTGAAGAGTATGGGATGTAGAAATGAAAAAATATATTAGACTCAATCCATCACAGTTGTTGGTGCTAGTTTTCGTTGTTTCGATTACGGCTGGAACATTGTTACTAAAGTTACCTTTATCAACTTATGAGGGGATTAAATGGGTTGATGCGTTGTTTATTGCGACATCAGCGATGACAGTAACAGGTCTTGCAACGGTTGATCCTGCCACAACCTTTACAATGATTGGTCAATTTGTGATTGCCGTTTTAATACAAGTAGGTGGTCTTGGCATTATGTCATTTGCTGTATTAATCTACATTATGCTAGGTAAGAAGATTGGTCTTAAAGAGAGATTGCTCATGCAGCATGCTTTGAATCAAACATCGGTTGGTGGGATTATTAAGCTTGTCAAATACTTATTTATTTTTTCGATCACTATTGAAATGATTGCGATGATCTTTCTTTCTATTCGCTGGGTTCCACAATACGGCTGGCTACAAGGTCTTTTTTATAGCTTTTTTCATTCGATTTCCTCTTTTAATAATGCCGGATTTGCACTATGGTCTGATAATCTCATGCAATACGTCGGAGATCCTATTGTAAACATTGTGATTTCTTTTCTGTTTATCATTGGTGGAATAGGTTTTACAGTTCTCGTTGATGTATGGAAAAAAAAGAAATACAAAAAATTATCGCTTCATACAAAGCTAATGCTAGTTGGTACATTGGTAATCAATGTAGTCTCAATGCTATTTATTTTTTGTTTGGAATATAGCAATTCGAAAACAATTGGCGATTTTACATTAGGTGATAAGCTATTGGCTTCCTATTTCCAAGCGGTGTCTCCAAGAACAGCTGGTTTTAATACAATTGATATAGGAAGCATGGATGAAACAACTTTGTTTCTCATCATTATTCTCATGTTTATAGGAGCCGGAAGTGGGTCAACCGGTGGAGGAATTAAACTAACAACTGCATTAGTAATAGGACTTGCAACAGTTAGCTTCCTAAGAGGAAAAAGTGATATTGTGATTTCAAAACGAACGATTAAATCAACTTTTTTATTAAAAGCACTCGCGATCTCGATGATTAGTATCGTATTTGTCATTATTGGGATCTTTCTTTTGAATGTAACGGAAAAAGATGCATCGTTTCTTGATATTATGTTTGAAGTGGTATCGGCTTTTGGGACAGTGGGTCTTACAGCAGGACTAACAATGACGCTCTCCTTTATTGGGAAACAGATCATTATCTTTATTATGATTTTTGGGAAGCTTGGACCATTAACACTAATGTTTTCTCTAGCTACACCTACAAAAGAAAAAATTCGCTATCCAGAAGAGGATATATTAACAGGATGAATAGTAGGGACAGTCATAGAATGGTTGAACTGTCCCTTTAATCTATATGTGTGCTAAAAACAATGAGCCTAATAAGCCTAAAGAGGCTATGAAGCCTACAACTGCGCCCCCCTCTTCAAATGCTTCTGGCATCATAGTAGAGGAAACCATGGCAAAAATACCACCTGCGGCAAATGCGGATATAATTGATACAATATGGGACGGTGAATCCTGAAGGAGTGCAAAGCCCAATAATGAGCTGAGAGATGATAGGACAACTACAATTAACCACATGATCAAAATGGTTTTCTTGGTATAACCGTCATGTTTTAATCCGACTGTACTTGAAAGGCCTTCAGGGAAATTACTGATTAATACAGCAATGAGCATTAAATAACTTACAGTTCCTTGGTCTAAAAGACTGACACCAATAATAATTGACTCAGGGATAGCATCAATGATCGTTCCTATGAAAATGGAAAGGCCTGAATGATTTTCGGCACTTTTTTTTGACCGCTTTCGTTCACTCCCACCTCTTTTCGAAATAATTCCTTCGGATAGTGTAAAAACTAACGCTCCTGAAAGAAATCCAATAGAGGTTGCGAATAATCCACCTTCATATACTGCTTCAGTTAACAATTCAAACGAAGCAGCACCAATTAAAACACCGGTTCCAAATGACATAATAAGCCCTGTGATTTTTTTTGGGAGATTTGTGAAAATACCTAGCAAAGCACCGAAAAAGAGAGGTGATCCCGCAATAGCTCCCCAAAATGCTGCCTGAAGCAAGTGTCTCAACTCCTGTAATACATGTTGCTGTTATTTTTCCCTGTTTTATATAGAAATAACAAAAAAATGCTAGGTCTTAACAGGAGAGCATCATGTATAAAGGGTGTTTGCGTAAACCTTATTGCTTTGAAATTAGTAGCAGGTTGGTTGATTTGCGCTCCAGGTTGCTCGCTTTACGTGGGGTGGGCGGTGAGCCTCCTCGACGCAAGCGTCTGCGGGGTCTCACCTGTCCCACTACTCCCACAGGAGTCTCGCACCTTGCGCTCCAATCAACCTAATCAGTTTTGTGCAAAGAACATTTTTAAAAAGCAATTGTTAAGAAAGAACTTCAACTAACTGAGCAGATTAGTTGTAAAGAATAAATTAGTTAGTTGGAACGCCGTATGCGGTAAAAGTCGCACGTATAGGTGTAACTAACGGAGTTTTGTTGTAGAAAGATTTTTTTTACTCCAAGAATACTAACATTCATATCGTTAGCTTTAAAATATAGGTTGTATTCATATGTTAAGGCGGTAAGATAGTTAAAGACCAGTTTTAAATATGTACACGGTATCTTTTGTAACACATACAGGTGAAAATGTAGTAGCACATCAGGATTTTAGAAGGTTTTGGTAAAGCAATTCTTTCGGAAGCGTTAAGAATTGTTAAAGAACAGAAGTGCTATAAAGTAATGCTTCTTACGGGTTTGAAGGAAGAGAGGACATTAAACTTTAGCCAAGAAGCAGGCTTTACCCGAGAAGAAAAAACAAGGTTTTATTGCCAAACTTTAATATAAATCAATGGCGAGTTTTGCTTTTTAAAAGGCTGTTTTTAAAAGATAAGAAATATAAAATCCCACAGTCTATTGGACTGTGGGATTTTTATAAAACAATATTGATTTCAAAGCTACTGCCATTTTGGCAACATAATAAGAAAAGTATCTCAAAAACGGAACCCTTTAAACTTAGTCAGCTGCTTTTACATTATTCAGCGTTCAGTTTTTTTTCGATATCATCTAAAAGCAAGTTAGCAGCAATGACGCCACCAGCTGTATTCCAGATCGCATCATCTACTTTGTATGCTTTTTCAGCTTTTACTACCTCTAGGTTTTTCCAAAGTGGGTCGTTTGTCCAATCTTCCTCGGTTTTTGTCGCTTCTGTATCACCAGGTGGTGCGTATGTGAAGTAGAATAAAATATCTGCATCTAGTTGTGGAATAACTTCTTTACCAACTTCACGAACAAATAAATCATCTGGATTATCCTTAAATAATTCTTGAACTGAGCTAGAATGTTTTAATCCAAGTTTATCAAAAATCACTCCAGAAAATGTATCCGTATAATAAACTCTTGTCATTCCTGCCATAAAGCGTACAACAGTGACTTCCTGATTTAATTTATCACCAAGTGAATCTTTTAATGTAGTAATACGTGATTCAAAATCAGAAATCACCTTATTGCCTTCTTCTTCCCGATTTAATGCTTTTGAATATAGATTAAAGTTTTCTTGCCAATCACCTCTTAACGTTTCAGCAAAGACGGTAGGAGCAATGGCATTTAATTGCTCATAGATTTTTTCCTGACGCATTTTGTTTCCAATAATTAAATCAGGTTTAAGGGCTGCGATAGCTTCTACATTTACTTCACTCTCAGTTCCAACTACTTCAACATCTGCCATTTGATCTGAGATATGCTCATACCATGGTTCACCTAACCAAGACTGTACAGCCCCAACCGGTGTTACTCCCATTGCTAAGAGTGCTTCAGTTCCTTCATTTGTTAAAATAACTACTTTTTCTGGAGTACCTTTAATTTCCGTTGTTCCCAATGCATGTTCAACTGTATATGTATCTTCTGTAGGTGCATCATTTGTTCCTTCTGCCCCTTCAGTATCAGTCGTTTCATTATTTGTATTTCCACATGCTGCAAGAATAAGAATGGTAATGCTAAGTAAGAATAATGATAACCAAGATTTTTTGTATGTACTACTCATGTTTTGACCCTCCACTATTTGATAATGATTTTCATTTACATAGAAAATGATAAAAGGATTTAGAAAGATTGTCAACCGTTAAATGAAAATGATTTTCAAAATCATTGAGATTTGATAAAATAAAAGAAAGAATGATAGTAACGTATAGGGAGTTAAATATGTTTTCGAAATCTACCTTAAAAAAATCAATAGGTTTATTTTTAGGATTTACCATTCTCATTATTTTAATGTGTGGAAGTCTAATTTTTGGATATGCAGATACAAATCTAAAAATGGTGTACGATTCGTTTTTTAATTTTAATGGCAGCAATGAACATATTATTGTCTATGAAGTCAGGATGCCACGAGCTTTAATAGGTGCTGTTGTAGGAGCTAGTTTGGCACTTGCAGGAGCGATCATGCAGGCGTTGACGAAAAATCCCCTAGCTTCTCCAAGTGTCTTTGGAATTAATGCAGGGGCAGGGTTTTTTATGGTTGTTGCGGTTTCTGTATTTTACGTAAATTCATATCAGGCCTTTACATGGATTGCGTTTGCAGGAGCAGCCTTTTCAGCATTTTTAGTTTATTTTGTTGGCTCATTTGGAAGGGAAGGACTTACTCCAATGAAGCTAACATTAGCAGGTGCAGCAATGGCTGCATTATTTTCTTCTCTAACACAGGGGTTGCTTGTAGTGAATGAAAGTGCCTTAGACCAGGTTTTATTTTGGTTAGCGGGTTCAATACAAGGGAGAAAAATAGAAAGCTTATATGTCGTTTTACCTTATATCATTCCAGCGGTTGTTATTTGCTTGCTTCTCTCAAAAAAAATTAATGTGCTAACGATGGGGGAAGATGTAGCAAAGGGATTAGGACAAAGAACAGGTTTTGTAAAACTCCTTGGTGCTTTGCTTGTGATTGTTCTAGGTGGCGGCGCTGTTGCTGTTGCAGGACCAATTGCTTTTATTGGAATTGTGATTCCTCACTTTTCCAGGTTTATAGTAGGCAATGATTACAGATGGATTCTTCCATATTGTGTTGTGCTCGGAGGATCACTTCTTGTGTTTGCCGATATTTTAGCAAGGTATATTGTCATGCCTGAAGAAATACCTGTTGGTGTCATGACTGCTTTTATAGGAACTCCCTTTTTCATTTACATCGCACGTAGGGGGTTCAGTCAAACATGAAGAAATACTATCGACTTAGGTTTGGTTCAAATAAGCTGTCCTTTTTAATTGATAAAAAAGCTTTTGCCATTTCTTCTATATTAATGGCAATCACTGTTGTAGTTTTTCTAACCAGCACAGGAATAGGTGAGATTCTCATTAACCCTATAAATGTCATGAAGACCTTATTCGGGTTTGGAGATGAAATGGAAAATTTATTTGTTTTTTCGTTTCGATTACCTAGAATTATGATTGCTTTATTAGTAGGAATTTGTTTAGCAGTTGCAGGAGCTATATTGCAAGGGTTAATCCGGAACCCATTAGCATCACCTGATATTATTGGTATTACAGGCGGAGGATCTGTTGGGGTTGTTTTATTCCTTATGTTGTTCAGTGATCGTAATAATGCTCTAATTGTAAGTATTAAATGGATACCTATAGCGGCTTTCCTCGGTGCAACAATTATCGGGATTTTCGTTTATTTCTTATCATGGAAAAACGGCTCATCTTCAATCAGACTTGTTTTAATTGGGATTGGCTTGTCAATGTTAACTCAATCATTGACGACATTGTTTATGGTCAAAGGTCCAATCTATCAAGCGGCACAAGCAAATGTTTGGATTACTGGTACCGTTTATGGAGCAACTTGGGAGCAGGTTCGAATTTTATTACCTGTAGTAGTGATTTTAATGATTATAACGATCATTTCAATAAGAAATGTCAATATACAAGAGCTAGGGGATGAACTAGCAACTGGAGTCGGAAGTGCCGTTCAAAGGAATCGGTTTCTGCTATTAGTGTTAAGTACAGCTTTAGCAGGTAGTGCAGTTGCATTTGCAGGAGTAATTGGCTTTGTAGGATTAATGGCACCACACATTGGAAGAAGACTTGTTGGTTCTTCATTTGGAGCCCTTCTTCCGGTATCGGCATTGATTGGGGCCATCCTTGTTATGGTGGCGGATTTAATAGGTAGAACATTATTCTCACCTTTAGAGGTACCAGCAGGTGTGTTCACTGCAGCAATCGGGGCCCCTTATTTTATCTATTTATTATATAAAACTAGAAATAATTGATCGTTTTAAGATTGAAATAGAGCCATATAAAAAAGGAGCGATTCTAAATGACAGCTATCGAAACAAGTGCGCTCACACTTTCTTATGGAGATACCATCATTATAAATGAGTTAGATGTGAAAATCCCAAAGGGTGAGATTACTGTTTTTATCGGAAGTAATGGATGTGGGAAATCAACCTTGCTCAGGTCAATTGCAAGACTATTAAAGCCGAAGGAAGGATCTGTCTTACTTGAGGGAAATGCAATTGCTAAGTTGCCAACGAAAGAGGTAGCCAAGCAGCTCGCTATTCTTCCGCAAGGACCTGTTGCACCTGAGGGGTTAACTGTTCTTCAGTTAGTTAAACAAGGACGCTACCCATACCAAAGTTGGTTAAAGCAATGGTCTAAAGAGGATGAAGAAGCTGTCAATAGTGCACTAGAGGCAACAGGCTTACAGGACTTATCTGAACGACCTGTAGATTCATTATCGGGAGGTCAAAGACAGCGTGCTTGGATTGCTATGACTCTGGCACAGAAAACAGACATTATTTTGTTGGATGAACCAACTACCTATTTGGATATGACACATCAAATTGAAATATTAGATTTATTGTTTGAGTTAAATGAGCGTGAAAATCGAACAATCGTTATGGTGCTTCACGATCTAAATTTAGCATGCCGTTATGCTCATAATCTTGTTGCATTAAAGGATAAAAAAGTGTTTGCCCAAGGAAAACCGGAAGAAGTGATAAATTGTAGCCTAGTACAAAATGTATTTAAAATGAACTGTGAGGTTACAGTTGATCCAATTTTCGGTACCCCTCTTTGTATTCCTCATGGAAGAGGAAGATGTATTGTAAAGGAAGTTGGCGCTTTGAATGGTTGAATTAACAAAAGTGGAAAAGCAAATGCTTGAGAAATACCGATTATGTTTAGAAGAAAAAGCTCCACATTTAATGATAAAAGGTACTGAATTGTTAATAGAAGATCGGTTAATAAGATTGTTTAATGAAGAGTTACAAAAAAAATTAAATACTGAAAAATATCAAGTGATCGGTTCCATGCTAGTAAAGAGATTTGCCTTTTTAGCAGCGCTTGTTTTATATGGCATGAGTGTATTTAATAAAGGAATCGATAGCTCGATTGGAAATTTATCCTTATACACTGAAGAAGATGATCCAATTTGGTTACCAAGCTTTTATTTTGCAAGCTTGGAGGTTACTACTCCAATTTCAAATCGTGAAGAGTGGCGAGAAAAAGTTATAGAAGCCCTTTTTAAAGATAATATTGCTCTAATGATTGCAACCATATCAAAGGTATCTCGTATTGCTAAGGTGATCCTCTGGGAGAATGTCGCCATTTATATTTATTGGATGTACGAATCAACATTAGAAGATACAAGTTTATCAGAGGAATCAAAGAAGATGATTCAAGAGGATTTTTCGTATGTTGTGTTTGAAGCACCTCCCCACTTATTTGGGGTAAAAGCTAAAAATCCACTTACACAATTCTTTCATGAGAAACAAAATAATGTGCGAAAAAGGTCAACCTGTTGTTTATTTTACCTTACATCAAAAAATGATGATCGCTGTAATACATGTCCGATCGAATGTTTAAGGCAAAAATAGGAGGTTTGATGTCTATGGACCAAAAATTTAAAGAGCAATTTGATGGGCTTATTGATAAGTATACAGAATTATTAGTAGGCGAAACTTCTGATGATTTGAAGGAAAAAGTAAAAATGTGGGCACTTTACACCCATATTTCCAAATCAATGCCTGCGTTAGCAAAGCACTGGAATGCTTCTTATCCTGATGCGAAGGATGAATTGAAGGAAATCATCAATGAAATAAAAGCACTAAATGAAAAGCATCGTAAATCGATTCAAAAAGAATAATAGGGACTGTCTCTTATAGAGAACAGTCCCTATTTCTTCTTTAGCGAGGTAATATCAAGTGGGAATCAACATACTGTTGGTGTATGACATATGGTGATTGTTGTTGCATGTTATATCCTCGTAACAACTCATTCATGCCTATCTTCAGCTATCAATTTGAGCTATGCCTTTTAACAGTTTCGCCCAGCAAACATATACTATGAATAAGACGAATACAGATCTTAAAGAAAGAGAATAAACGTGATAATGAATCCGTTTTTGCCATCCTTATCATTTTGTTTATTGCAATAAGAACAAAGAGGAGGCTTTTTATGGAAAAACTTATGCGAAACTCTTTTATATTTTTATCAAAAAATAAGACTATGACAAAGTTAGCCAAAAAATTTGGTTTACGACTCGGTGCTTCAAGGTTTGTTGCTGGAAATACAATCGACGTTGCTAAAGATGTGATTAAACAACTAAATGATAAAGGTCTTGATGTTACGTTAGATTATTTAGGGGAATTTATCGAGGACGCACGAGAAGCAACTGAAGTTGCCAATCACTGTATAAAAGCAATTGAAACAATAGGTAGTGAGTGTTTACGTTCACAGATTTCATTAAAATTAACTTCAATGGGGTTAGATATATCCAATGATGTGGTGTTATCAAATTTGCACCGTATTTTAAAAGCAGCAAAAAAATATCGAGTTTTTGTCACCATTGACATGGAGGACTATTCCAGATGTGAAAAAACACTGCAAATCTTTAAACAATTAAAATCAGAATACGACAATATCGGGACTGTTCTTCAGGCTTATCTATACCGAACAGTAGAGGATATCAATGACTTAAATGCTTATAAACCAAATTTACGACTTGTAAAAGGTGCTTACAAGGAATCAACGAGCGTCGCATTTCCAGATAAAAAAGACGTTGATGAAAATTTTAAAAAAATCATCAAAATGCATTTGCTGAATGGACATTTTACTGCAATTGCAACACATGATGACAAAATAATTGACTATACAAAACGGATTGTGAAAACATATAACATTCCTGATAATCAATTTGAATTTCAAATGCTTTATGGTATTAGACCTGAAAAACAATTAGATTTAGTAAAAGAGGGTTATAAAATGCGGGTGTATGTTCCTTATGGGACAGATTGGTATGGGTACTTTATGAGAAGAATGGCCGAGAGACCAGCTAATGTTATCTTTGTTATTAAGGGAATCATCAAGCGCTAGGTATATTGACATAAAAAATGCTAAAGCAATCATTTCGTTTCTTTTTCAGGAATTAAAATATAACATTTGCATTCAGTGTTTGTGCCTAGCCACACGAGGCAATAAGCCAATTTAGAATTGAAGGTAAAAAACGGCTCTTATTCTAAATCGTCTTATTGCCCGAGGCTGATCAAGTCGCTTCCGCTCTTCTTACTACATATTGTCGCTACCCATATTATGCTGTTTGTATTGTTGATTTTGGCTTGTACGTTTTCCGCCACCAGCTTTTTCATTGTTAGGACCAGCATTCCCCTTAACACTTGCAGCACTAACACCCGCTTTTGAAGGAGATTTTTTTAATCTTGCCATTTATTTATCACCTCCTAAAGATTAATTTGTCCAATGAGTCTCTTGATTATTTATAGGGAAAATTGTGATAAAGCTATTGAAGTCACGCTTTAAATCTTTTATATTTAAATTAAAGGAACTCATTCGCCAAGGTTCATTTTTTTTGAGAGAAAAATGAATGAGTATTCATTCAAATGAGGGGGAAAATGTATGATCCAGCGTATTAGTAGAGCTGCTGTATTAGGCTCAGGTGTAATGGGCTCAGGAATTGCAGCACACTTAGCAAATATCGGCATCCCTGTCTTACTATTAGATATAGTACCTCGTGAGTTAAATGATGCTGAGGTGAAAAGTGGGTTAACATTAGAAGATAAAGTTGTTAGGAATCGTCTTGCACAAACTGCGGCACAGAAGCTCTTAAAGCAAAAACCAGCACCACTTACGGATAAGAGTCATCTCGAACGTATAGAGGTGGGTAATTTTGAAGACGATATGCATCGTATTAGTGATGTAGATTGGATTATTGAAGTAGTTGTCGAAAATCTAGCTGTGAAGAAAAAGGTATTTGCGCTCGTTGATCAATATAGAAAAAAAGGAAGTATTATCAGTTCAAATACATCAGGAATTTCTGTTGAGGCAATGGCAGAAGGGTGTTCAGAGGACTTTAAAAAGCATTTCTTAGGTACTCATTTCTTTAATCCACCAAGGTATTTAAAACTTTTAGAGATTATCCCTACGAAAGACACCGACGAAACAGTGTTATCGTTTATGAAAATATTTGGTGAAGATGTTTTGGGCAAAGGAGTTGTAGAAGCAAAAGACACACCAAACTTTATTGCGAATCGGATTGGAACGTATGGTTTGTTAATAACAGTCCAGGAAATGCTTAAGGGAGGGTACAGTGTCGGTGAAGTAGACTCAATTACTGGCCCTATCATCGGAAGACCGAAGAGTGCAACATTCAGAACTCTTGATGTGGTGGGACTTGATACGTTTGCACACGTTGCGAAAAATGTATATGAACAAGTAGATGGAAAAGAAAAAGAGGTTTTTGACATTCCGGCTTTTATGATGAAGATGCTTGAACATAATTGGATTGGTAGCAAAAGTGGGCAAGGTTTTTATAAAAAAGAGGGAAAAACCATTCTTGAATTAAATCCAGAGACTTTTGAGTATGAAGAAAGAAAAAAATTAAGTGCAGCATCCCTTGAACAGGCCAAACAAGCTAAAGGATTAGAAAATAAATTGAAAACGCTTATATTTTCTTCTGATCGAGCCGGTGATCTATTAAGAAGCATCATATTCCCTACACTTGTATATTCCGCATCACTTTTAGGTGAGATAGCAGACGATATTGTTGCGATTGATCAGGCAATGAAGTGGGGATTTGGATGGGAAGTCGGTCCGTTTGAGTTATGGGATGCAATTGGGATAGAAAAATCGATTGAGCAAATGGAACAGCAGGATTTGGTTGTACCGACTTGGGTGAAAGAAATGCTTGGAAAAGGATTTGAAACATTCTATTTGAAAGAAAATGGAGTATTATTTTTCTATACTGACGGCGAATATCGCCAAGTCAGACAAAATCCAAAAGTGATCAATTTAAAAACATATAAGGAAATAAATGGGGTTGTAAAGAAAAATAGCGGTGCTAGCTTGATAGACTTAGGTGATGGTGTAGCATTATTAGAATTCCATTCGCAGAGTAATGCAATCGGACTTGATATTATTCAAATGATTAATTTTGCAATCGTTGAAGTGGAGAAAAATTACAAAGGGCTTGTGATCGGAAACCAAGGGAAGAATTTCTGCGTTGGTGCAAATCTAGGTATGATTCTAATGGAAGCACAGGATGATAATCTGTTTGAGATTGAAATGGTTGTTCACCAATTTCAACAGGCGATGATGCGGATAAAGTATAGTAAAAAACCTGTAGTTGCTGCTCCATTTGGGATGACATTAGGTGGAGGGGCCGAGATTTGTCTTCCTGCAAGTAGTATCCAGGCTTCAAGTGAAACATATATGGGCTTGGTTGAAGTTGGTGTTGGCTTAATCCCTGGTGGAGGAGGTAATAAAGAGCTATACATCAAGCAATTAAACAATATGCCAAGGGATGTAAATTTTGATTTGCAATCTGTAGCAAATAGAGTTTTTGAAACAATTGCGATGGCAAAAGTGTCAACATCTGCAGCCGAAGCTAGAAAGAATCAGTTCATGAACGAGCGAGACTATATAAGCGTAAATAGTGACCATTTGCTTTACGATGCAAAGAAACGTGTCATTTCCTTGCATGATGCAGGATACCAACCACCTCAAAGAAAGAAAGTACCAGTTGTAGGAGAAACAGGCTATGCAACATTATTACTTGGTGCACAGTCTATGTACCTTTCTGGATATATTTCTGAACACGATTTAAAAATTGCGAAAAAATTAGCATATGTGATTGCAGGGGGGAAAGTACCATTTGGAACCGAAGTTGATGAGCAATACTTATTAGATTTAGAAAAAGAAGCATTTTTAAGCTTAGTAGCTGAAGGGAAATCCCAACAACGCATGCAGCACATGTTATCAAAAGGAAAGCCACTTCGAAACTAAAGAATCGTGAAAAGGAGGTAGGATAAATGCGTGAAGCAGTCATTGTAGCAGGTGCTAGAACACCTGTCGGTAGAGCGAAAAAGGGGACTTTAGCCAATATGCGACCAGACGATCTAGGTGCTTTAGTCGTAAAAGAAACATTGAAAAGGGCGGATAATTATGAAGGGAATATCGATGATTTAATCATTGGATGTGCAATGCCGGAAGCTGAGCAGGGCTTAAATATGGCAAGAAATATCGGCGCTTTAGCGGGGCTTCCGTATACAGTTCCTGCTATTACAATAAACCGTTATTGCTCATCCGGGTTACAAAGTATAGCGTATGGTGCGGAAAAAATTATGCTTGGCCATTCTGATACATCAATTGCCGGTGGAGCAGAATCCATGAGTCTTGTGCCAATGATGGGGCATGTTGTTCGTCCTAATGCAAAACTAGCAGAGGAAGCACCAGAGTATTATATGGGAATGGGTCACACAGCTGAACAAGTAGCAAAAAAATATGGGATCTCCCGTGAAGAACAGGATGCATTTGCTGTTAGAAGTCACCAAAGAGCAGCCAAAGCAATCAAAGACGGAAGGTTTGAGGCGGAAATTGTTCCTGTTGATGTGCCTATTAGGAATGTTGGTGCTGATCATAAGCTTCAAGAGCGTGTTGTCCAGTTTAGCCAGGATGAAGGTGTCCGCGCAGACACCACATCTGAGGTTTTGGCAACATTAAAGCCAGCGTTTTCAATAAAAGGATCGGTAACCGCTGGTAACTCTTCACAAACAAGTGATGGGGCTGCCGCTGTCATGCTTATGGATCGCGAAAAGGCTCAATCGCTAGGCTTTCAACCAATGGCGAAATTTAGATCGTTTGCTGTTGCAGGTGTTCCTCCTGAAGTGATGGGAATTGGTCCAGTTGCTGCTGTTCCATTAGCATTAAAATATGCAGGACTTGAGCTGTCAGACATCGGATTATTTGAACTGAATGAAGCGTTCGCTTCACAATCAATCCAAGTAATTCGAGAACTTGGACTTGATGAAGAGAAGGTCAATGTTAACGGTGGAGCAATCGCCTTAGGCCACCCGCTTGGTTGTTCAGGTGCAAAACTTACTCTGTCGCTTATTCATGAAATGAAGCGGAGAAATCAACAATTTGGGATTGTTACAATGTGTATCGGTGGAGGAATGGGTGCTGCAGGAGTGTTTGAATTAGTCTAACTTTGGGTGATATATAGATTAGTAGAACGGTTTTTAAAATACAAACTTATGGGGGATTTTTCATGTCAAAGGCAATGGACTCAGTGATTAAGGGTGGGAGCTTCTTAATTGAAGATGTTTCATATGATCGAATTTTCACGCCTGAGGATTTCACTGACGAACATAAAATGATCGCCAGAACAACAGAGGATTTTGCTGTAAATGAAGTTGTTCCACATTTAGATGATATAGAAAACCATCAATTTGATAAATCTGTAAAACTTTTAAAGCAAGCTGGGGAGCTTGGTTTATTAGGAGCAGATGTTCCTGAAGAGTATGGCGGAATTGGTTTAGATAAAATTAGCTCAGCACTTATTACAGAGAAAATTTCGAGAGCTGGAAGCTTTTCTCTTTCCTTCGGTGCCCATGTAGGAATCGGGTCATTACCAATAGTACTGTTTGGTAATGAAGAACAAAAAAAGAAGTATTTACCTGGCCTTGCATCTGGTGAAAAGCTTGCTGCCTATGCATTAACAGAACCAAGCTCAGGATCTGACGCATTAGGAGCAAAAACAACAGCAAAATTAAATGCGGAAGGTACACATTATATTTTAAATGGAGAGAAACAATGGATCACAAATTCTGGTTTTGCTGATGTCATTGTCGTTTACGCTAAAGTAGATGGAGAACACTTTACAGCCTTTATTGTAGAAAGAGACTATCCTGGTGTATCAACAGGACCTGAAGAAAAGAAAATGGGTATCAAAGGCTCCTCTACAAGAACAGTTATCTTAGAAGATGCTCTAGTTCCAAAAGAGAATTTATTAGGTGAACTAGGTAAAGGTCATGTGATTGCTTTTAATATATTAAATATTGGGCGTTATAAGCTTGCGGTTGGGACAATTGGTGGTTCAAAAAGAATGATCGATGTTGCTGTTCAATACGCAAATCAAAGAAGACAGTTCAAAACACCTATTTCAAGCTTCTCCCTTATTCAAGAAAAACTGGCAAATATGTCAGTAAGGACATATGCAATGGAAAGTTCAGTGTATCGTACAGTAGGTCTTTTTGAAGATCGTATGAGCCGACTGACGGATAAGGAAATCAAAGATGGAAAAGAAGTGGCTCAATTAATTGCCGAATATGCAATTGAGTGTTCATTAAATAAAGTATTTGGTTCCGAAACACTCGACTATGTTGTGGACGAAGCCGTTCAGATTCATGGTGGATACGGTTTTATGGCAGAGTATGAAGTAGAGCGTGTTTATCGAGACTCCCGTATAAACCGCATTTTTGAAGGAACAAATGAAATTAATCGTCTTCTTGTACCAGGAACTTATTTACGTAAAGCATTAAAAGGTGAATTACCGTTATTCCAAAAAGCTCAAAGCTTGCAAGAAGAGTTAATGATGCTAATGCCTGAAGAGGTTGGAGAAGGTACGCTGGAGCAAGAAAAATACCTTCTGAAAAATGCGAAAAAAATTGGTGTGCTCATTGCAGGTCTAGCCGCACAGAAATACGGAAAAGAACTACAAAAGGAACAGGAAGTACTTGTGAATATTGCAGATATTGTTAGCAATGTATATGCGATGGAATCAGCAATTCTCCGTACAGAAAAAGCGATTACGAAATCTAGTGAAGACAAAAATAAGCAAAAGCTACTTTACACACAAGTATACTGTCAAGAAGCCTTTAATGAAATTGAGGCACATGCAAAAGAATCATTAATTGCCATGGAATCAGGTGACTCTTTACGTATGATGTTGTCTGCTTTACGCAAATTCACAAGACATACTCCAATAAATGTGATAGCTAAGAAAAGAGAGATTGCAGCTGCAATTATTGATAAAAACGCTTATCTAGCATAGGAAGTAATAAAGGTGAGGCAATCTGATTTTTAGGATTGTCTCTTTTACATAAACGTTACTTTTTTATCTAAATAAATACATATCTAATTAGGTGTAAATTACGTTATATGATAAAATAAAGGAAAATATTTCTCAGATTGTTGTTTTCTTGGAGGTGAAATGAATGGCATTAGATTTTTATTGGTATCCTAAATGCGGCACATGTCGAAAAGCAAAGAAATGGCTAGAAGAACATAATGTTGAGTTTAATGAAATACATATTGTCGAAAACCCACCTACAAAAGAAGAACTAACAAGTATTTACAAAAAAAGTGGATTAGAGTTAAAAAAATTCTTTAATACAAGCGGTCAGAAATACCGGGAGCTTGGCCTTAAAGATAAGTTACCTACAATGTCAGAAGATGAAATGCTCGAACTATTATCTTCTAATGGCATGCTGATTAAAAGACCACTTACTGTTGGTGAACAACAGATTACAGTAGGTTTTAAAGAAGAGCAATTTAGTGAAGTTTGGGGAAAATAAAAAAATTGTTAAGAATCTTGGAGGAATGAAAACATGAACATACCTAAAGAACTTCGTTATTCAGAGGAGCACGAATGGGTAAAAGTAGAAGGAGATAAAGTACGTATCGGTATCACTGACTTTGCACAATCAGAATTAGGTGATATTGTATTCGTCGAATTGCCTCAAGTCGGGGATGAAATCCAAGCGGACGAGCCATTTGGAAGTGTTGAATCAGTTAAAACAGTTTCAGAGCTTTACGCACCAATAAGTGGGAAAATTGTTGAGATTAACGAAGATCTTGACGATAGTCCCGAGTTTGTTAATGAATCGCCATATGAAAAGGCATGGATGATTGTAATTGAACCTGCAAATCCTGCAGACGTTGAAAACCTGATGACGGCTCAACAATATGAAGAAATGACAAATGAAGACTAATTAGCATGATGTGAAAAAAGATGGACACCCTATAATTAAGGTAAAGGAGGGTGTCCTATGTCTATTCAAAAACAACGACTAGATATTACTGATCGCGTTGTAGGTAAATTTGGAGATGGACAATTAAATCTTTATCTAGAAAAAGAAAAAATTGGCCAAATGGTCTCAGAAAATAATTATGATTTAAAAGCAGGCTATGAATTTAATGATAGTCGCTTTTATCAAATAGCAGATGTTGTATCTGGACCAGATCAAAAATACGTCGACTGTGACTATGAGAATGGCTGGTGTTAATCATTAAGCAGTGGCAAACACCACTGCTTTTTTGCACTTATAAAAATTGTAATTATTAAAATTCTTCCTAACTGGGTCGTTTCTTCTGGTGTTTTTTCCTTAAAATAAGAAAAAACATGAAATTAAAGGGAAACAACCTCGACAAATCGAATACGTTATAGAAAAGACTTTTTACTTTAAAAATAGGTGATGACCATGTCGTTAGTTGAGGTTGAAAAAGTATTAATAGTTGAAGGGAAATCAGATAAAAAGAAAGTATTAAATGTTATATGTGAACCAGTTGAAATTATTTGTACAAACGGCACTATTAGTTTAACAAAGATGGATGAGTTAATTGATGAGTTATTTTTAAAAGATGTGTATATTTTAGTTGATTCAGACGATGCTGGGGACCGTTTGCGTAAACAATTTAAACGTGAATTTCCAGAAGCATCCCACCTTTATATAGACAGAGCTTATCGTGAGGTTGCAACAGCACCTGATCACCATGTTGCTTCAGTCTTATTAAGTGCTAATATAGATGTGAATGCTAAATTTCTTTAGAAGGGTGCAATAGTTAGACTTATGATTGATTGGAAAGAAAAACATCTTACTATAATAGAAGAAGGTCTTCAGGTTCTGTACTTATACACACCTATGTGTGGTACATGCCAAGTCGCAAAAAAAATGTTAACGGTTGTGGATGAGCTACTCCCGTCTCTACAGATTCACTCAATTAATTTAAATTATTATCCAGAGGAGGCAAAAGATTTAGGTATTGAAAGTGTACCTTGTTTGCTTCTTTGTGAAGATGGGGAAGTGAAGGAAAAGGTTTACGCATTCCAATCTGTTGGAAATCTTTACGAACTTCTTAAACAATATATTCGGTAATATGACATATTTCTTGGGAAATAGTAAAAAAATTAAT
>JAPSLU010000062.1 GCA_031180405.1 Bacillus sp. (in: firmicutes)
GTACCCATGGGTTGCTGATGTTCGTGGATCTACACCTGGTGTGGGATTGATTTCACCTCCGCCTCATCATGATATTTACTCTATTGAGGACTTAGCACAGCTTATTCATGATTTGAAAAACTCTAATCGTGATGCACGTATCAGTGTTAAGCTTGTTGCAAAAGCAGGAGTTGGGACGATTGCTGCTGGTGTTGCAAAAGGTGCTGCAGACGTTATTGTTATTAGTGGTTATGATGGTGGTACTGGTGCTTCTCCGAAGACAAGTATCAAACACACAGGTTTACCATGGGAACTTGGATTAGCTGAAGCACACCAAACTCTAATGCTTAACGGTTTACGTGATCGTGTAGTATTGGAAACAGATGGTAAGTTAATGACGGGTCGCGATGTAGCGCTAGCAGCTATTTTAGGTGCTGAGGAATATGGCTTTGCTACAGCTCCACTTGTTGTAATGGGTTGTATTATGATGCGTGTATGTCATTTGGATACATGTCCAGTCGGTGTGGCAACACAAAATCCAGAGCTTCGTGATAAATTCACTGGTGATCCGGATCATATCGTGAACTACATGCGTTTTGTCGCTCAAGAGGTCCGTGAAATCATGGCTGAGCTTGGCTTCAAAACGATGGACGAAATGGTTGGTAGCACAGATGTACTACAAGTTGGCGAGCGTGCAAAAGCACATTGGAAAGCAAAACATTTAGATTTATCTACGTTATTATTCCAGCCTGAAGGTGCTCGTACGGCTAGAATCAAACAAAACCATAAAATTGATCAATCTCTTGACATGGTTGAAATATTACCAAAAGTAGAAAAAGCAATTGCAGCTGGTACACCAATCGATGCTTCATTTAACATTAAGAATATCAACCGTGTAGCTGGTACAATTGTTGGTAGTGAGATTTCTAAACGCTATGGTGAAGAAGGTTTACCTGAAGATACAATCACTCTACGCTTTACTGGATCAGCTGGTCAAAGTTTTGGAGCATTTGTTCCAAAAGGTGTTACAATGCACCTAACAGGAGATGCGAATGACTACATTGGTAAAGGATTGTCTGGTGGTAAAATAATCGTGAAACCATCAGATGACTCAAGCATTGTAGCTGCTGATAATGTGATCATCGGAAATGTACCTTTCTATGGCGCGACAAGCGGCGAGGCATATATCAATGGCCGTGCTGGTGAGCGTTTCGGTGTTCGTAACAGTGGTGTAAATGTAGTTGTTGAGGGTGTTGGAGATCATGGCTGTGAATATATGACAGGTGGCCGTGTTGTTATCCTTGGCGAAGTTGGCAAAAACTTTGGGGCAGGTATGTCGGGTGGTATTGCTTACGTACTTCCTGAAAATATAAACGAGTTTAAAACAATTTGTAATGATGAAATGATCGAGTTTGAGAATGTAGTAGAAAATAAGGAAATTGAATTTTTAAAAGAAATGGTTCAAAATCACTTAAATTACACGAACAGTGCTAAAGCTCGATTTATTTTAGATAACTGGAATGAGACACTTCCGAAGTTTGTGAAAGTAATTCCAAAAGACTACAAACGTATGATGAATCGTATTGCAGAACAAATGGAAGCAGGACTAACAAGTGAAGAAGCAATCATGAGTGCGTTTGAAGCAAATGCAAAATCTGAAAAAAAAGGTTCGGCGGCAAAAGCGTCACGTTCCAAAGCAGTAGTACAGTAGAAAGGGGAGAGGAAGATGGGGAAAGCAACAGGATTTTTAGAGTTTAAACGTGAAGAGTCAGCAGAACGCGATCCTCTCAAGCGTTTAAATGACTGGAAAGAGTATTCAGCTCCTTTCTCTGAGGAAAAGTTAAGCAGACAAGGAGCGCGCTGCATGGATTGCGCGACTCCTTTCTGTCATATTGGAACTGAGATTAATGGTTTCACATCAGGTTGTCCAATTCATAACTTGATTCCTGAGTGGAATGATTTAGTCTATCGTGGTAGATGGAAGGAAGCATTAGAAAGACTATTAAAAACTAATAACTTTCCAGAATTTACAGGAAGAGTTTGCCCTGCACCATGTGAGGGTTCATGTAACGTAGCGATCTCTGACCCAGCCGTTACGATTAAAAACATTGAAAAAGCGATTATTGACAAAGGCTTTGAAAATGGATGGATTACTCCGCGTATTCCTGAAAAGCGTACTGGTAAAAAGATTGCAATTGTTGGTTCAGGTCCAGCTGGTTTAGCGGCAGCAGATCAACTTAATCAAGCAGGTCATACAGTAACTGTATATGAACGTGCTGACCGAGCAGGTGGATTGTTAACATATGGTATTCCAAACATGAAGCTTGATAAAGGCATTGTTGAACGTCGTATAAACTTATTAACTCAAGAAGGTATTACATTTATTACAAATACTGAGGTAGGTAAAGACATTACAGCTGATGAACTTCGTGCACAACACGATGCAGTTATCCTTTGTGTTGGAGCTCAAAAACAACGTGACCTTAGAATTGAAGGTCGTGAAGCGAACGGTGTTCACTTTGCAATGGATTATCTTACAGATGTAACGAAAAGCTATTTAAATACAAACTTTGAAGATGGGCAATTCATCAATGCAGAAGGTAAAGATGTTATTGTGATCGGTGGTGGAGATACAGGTGCTGACTGTGTAGCATCTGCACTTCGTCAAAACTGTAATACTGTTGTTCAATTTGGTAAACATCCGAAATTGCCAATGTCTCGTACAGTTGAAAATATGTGGCCAGAGGCTCCACATGTTTTTACAATGGAGTATGCATACGAAGAAGCGGAAGCTAAATTCGGTGAAGATCCACGTCAATACTGTATCCAAACTACAAAACTTGTATCAGATGAAAACGGGAACCTAAAAGAGCTCCACACAATTCAAATGGAAAAACTTAAAGATGAACAAGGTTTATACTATTTTAAAGAGATCCCAGGATCTGAAAAAGTATGGCCTGCTCAATTAGTTTTTATCGCCATTGGGTTCGAAGGTGCTGATCAGCCTGTACTTAAGCAATTTAATGTTGATCAAACAGCTCGTAATGTTGTAGATGCTAAATATGGTGATTTCCGTACTAATATTGATGGTGTATTTGCTGCTGGTGACGCTCGTCGCGGTCAAAGCTTAATCGTATGGGCTATTAACGAAGGTCGTGAAGCTGCTCGTGAGGTTGACCGTTATTTAATGGGTAGTACAGTATTAGCTTAATAGAAAAATGTAATTTTAAACTAAGGGATCAAGGCAAACGTTGCTTTGATCCCTTTTTTGGCGTTAGGGTACTAAAAATTCTATCGCTGCGGATATGTACCATCTAGGCTATTAGCGTTATTACATTTTGTGAAAAAGCTAGACCGCAGTCCCTCTGGAGTCTAGCTATAATTGAATTAAAGTCAATTAACATTTATATTCAATTGCTCTTTATGCTTAAGGTGATTAAGGGGTTGACGTTTATGTTTCTAACAGAATTTCCTATTGGACTCTAGAGCATATTTTTAGTAGAATTAACAGTTGGTATAATATATCATTTGAAAGCTAAATGGATCAAGATTAACCAACTAAGGAGAAGTTTATGGTAAATAAATACAAAATACTTTTGTTTTATATATTATTCAGCTCGATATGGATTCTAGCAACAGATAATTTACTAGTATTGTTGGATATTCCAAAAGGAACGTTACTAGTCTTTCAAAACATTAAAGGGTTTCTATTTGTGTTGTTAACAAGTATCTTCATTTTTTATTTAGTATTAAATAGTGAAGCTTATAAAACGGAGAAAGAGGAAAAGAACAAATTAAATATATTAATCAACTCAATGGTTGATTTTGTGAATTTTAAAGATGGAGAAGGTCGATGGACTAGGGCAAATGAATTTGCACTTGAATTGTTTCAAATTAAACATATTGATTATGTAGGAAAAAAAGACTCAGAGTTGGCTGAGTCCACCGATTTCTATGCTGAGGCTTTGAGGTATTGTGAAATTTCTGATGAAGAAGCATGGTTAAAAGGGACTAATAGCCGATGTATTGAGGAAATTCCTATGCCAGATGGTAGTATTAAAACATTTGATACAATCAAAATACCTAGTTTTTATGACGATGGATCACGGAAAGAATTAGTCGTGATGGGAAGAGATATTACGGATCGAGTTCAAGCCGAAAAAAAATTAGCTGAGAGTGAACAAAAATACAAATCACTATTTGATTTTAATCCAGAATTAGTGTATGTTATTGATCTTAAAGGAAGACTTACAGACGTGAATGAACACTTTCACCGTTTTACCGGGTACTCGAGAGAAGAATATATAAATAACACTATATTACCTCTAATTTCTGAGCGAGATCGTCGAAAGGTTTATAAATCGTTTTATCACATTATTCATCATAATCAATCTTCTACAAATGAAGAAATTGAAATTATTATGAAAGATCATGCTACTAAAATCTTGCGATGTACGTCAGTACCTATGATTATTAACGAAGAAACTGTTGGAATTATTGGGTACGCGGTTGATATTTCAAAAGAAAAAGAAACAGAAATCCTTTTACGCAAAACTGAAAAATTATCGGTTGTAGGTGAACTAGCAGCAAGTGTTGCACACGAAATTCGCAATCCATTAACATCGTTAAAGGGATTTGTTCAAATGTTAAAGGAATCAAATAAAGAACATGACTTTTACTACCGTATTATGTTAGAAGAGCTAGAAAGGATTAATATTATTGCAAGTGAACTGTTAGTGCTTGCAAAACCACAAAAGATTCAGTTTCAAAAAATGAATATCAATCAATTATTAAGAGATGTAGGCTCCTTACTTGAATCAGAAGCAAATCTTTACGGGGTAAAATTAGATATTCAAGTTAACAAGAACTTGCCTTTCATTGACTGTGAACCAAATCAATTAAAGCAACTTTTTATCAATATTATAAAAAACTCGATCGAAGCTTCGTCAAAGAATCTACTTGTTACTTTGGAACCTAAAGGTGAAAACACTGTGAAAATCCTGTTTAAAGATGATGGCTGTGGTATCGATGAAGAGCGGTTAAAGCATTTAGGTGAACCCTTTTATTCAATGAAGGAAAAAGGGACAGGTCTTGGATTAACGGTTAGTTATCGTATTGTTGAGTTTCATAAAGGGAATATCTCCTTCACTAGTTCAGTAAATGAAGGTACTGAAGTAGAGCTTCTTTTACCTATTCATAAATAGAAAAAACCCCATCTTTGGGGTTTTTTTTATAGGCAAGGCTAAAGGTATATACTAAGTTTTGGTCATCAACTCCTGCGCCTTGATGTCTAAGGCTATTTACTACTAACAACTCATCATTTCATATCCCTTTTAATTCCTCATCACATTCTTGCCAAAAAACCGTATATTATAATGTGCAAAATCCTAAAAGGAGCTGTTTGTATGCCGCCATTTTACCAACATCCAATGTGTTATGGTGTCTCTTACTTTCGTGGAGCTAGAAGAGTTATTGGAGTCCAACCTCCTTATTATTATCCTCCATATGCAATAGAGAGGCAATATCCAGAGGTCGATGCTACATTATTTGAACAATCTGCAAAATCAATGCAATTCTTAATGAAAGAAGCAAGTTTAGTTTTAAACAAGTTTGCTGTTTCAAAAGACTTTGCTACCAAGGTGATGAACGCAGCGCAACAATCAAATATGAAGGAAGTTGATCAGTTAATTAAGTCAACTGGTATTAAATCGAAAGTAAAGACTTCATTTAACCCGGATGGAATTAATATGCAACTATCTTCCAATATTGGTGAAGCAGAATGCTGTCATCTTACGATCGGATTAAGGTGGTTATAGTGATTTTGTAAACAAGATGGAGCAATCATGTTATTGGATACTGCTATTTTATACAATTTGACATGACTAGAAAAATGAGTTGAAAAAATATGACAGCTCCTCATCTTGTTTCATTGTTTTATAATAGAAGTTCATTTTATGGGATTATTTTTTAAAACATATCTGGCAATGTACATAATAGACGCCGCCCAAGAATAAGTAAAATAGTGAACATGGAATATTCATCATCCTACGAAGGAAGGTTTGAACAATGGCAAATCATTTACATAAAGTAGAAGTCGATCATCCAATCAAGTCAATTTGGAATTTTGTTAGCGTTATGGATTACTGGGCACCACTTGTACCTGGATACATTGATCATGAAATAGTAAGTGACAAAGAATCAACATGGAAATTTAAGACAGACTTAGGTGTGATTAAAAGAAAAATCCATTTAAGAGTAGATATTACGAGTTGGATTGAGCCAACAAAGGTGGAATTTAATTTAACTGGTATTAATGAAAAGATCGTAGGTAAAGGGTACTTTGAAGCGCAATCAATTGCGCCAAATAAAACAGTGATGACAGGATTTCTCGACATTACACCTGAAGGAAAATTAGCAAAAATAATCAATTCTAAGTTAGAAAAAAGTCTGGTTGAAATTACTCAGGAACTTACTGAAGCAATTGTTTCAAAAATCGAAGAAAAAGAAAATGTGTTACGATAATAGTAAGTGTAATAGCTATGGCTTACACCAGCTTATGGTAATAGTTAAAAAGTATAAAAGATGCTTAGAGTTAAAAAATGAAGCAGAATTAGAGAGATTTGATCTCTAATTCTGCTTCATTTTTTAGATATTTATCCATCTATCGGATAAGTGCACGGATAGTTGAAAAATTGTCTAACTGCAAGGGAAATTCCTTTTGCGATATTAGTGGTCATTGTGTAGATAAGGTGTAAATTTGTATGGAATAGATGTGACTTGTCGTGTGGATTATTTTCAAGGACAACCCCCATAATACTGCAATCACCAATAGATGGAAGCTGTTGACCCAGAGCTTCTCCTGGACGCATTGAACCTCCCTTTATGAGAATTGACTGAACTATATTCTTCGATCCTAATACACTATCAACTGCTATAACGAAACTTTTTGGAGGTAAAGAGAGTTGGGCATATTCACTTGCTAGATTTGTGGCATCGAGTGGGTATTGAAGATTTCCCAAAACAGTTAAATGATTAGGAAACTTATGTTGAAGGAGTGTTCCAACAAACGGTCCAAGGCTGTCACCGTTTATTTGGTTAGAACCAATTCCTATTACATAGATGTGTTGTGTGTCTTTAGGTATATGACTAAATAACTCATTGCGGATTAATAATGGTGCAAGCGCATGGTTATAGGGAATAATTCCTTGATGAATGTAATGGTTACTGTCTTGATTTTTATAAGCTATCAACCTTTTCCCCTCCAAAAATATGTCTCTAAATAAAATGGTTTAATGTGTTAAATATTCTTTATTTTGTATCAACATTCCTTTAAAAAGTCTCAACAAAATTTATTTATTAAACTAACAATATTTTACAATGTTGATATTGTTTAACTTTCAACTAAAAGGGTTTATGTAGTGGCAATGTAAAGAAACTGTACTCCTTCATACAAGGATTGATATACTTAATATTGAAAACTATAGTAGGAGGGATTCTTTTTGAAAATAGCGTTTATTTCAGATGTCCACGGCAATGCAGTAGCACTTGAAGCAGTTTTAGAGGATATTAAAAAGAAAAACATAGAAAAAATCTGTTTTCTTGGTGATTTATGCTACAGAGGTCCTGAGCCAAAAAAGTCTTTAGATCTAGTTCGCTCCTTACAAGCAGACGTGATAAAAGGGAATGCCGACGAATGGGTAGTCAGAGGTGTTAATCAAGGAGAAGTTCCTGATAGAGCTTTAGAATTGATGAATAAGGAACGTGACTGGATTGTCTCTAAGCTCGAACCATCTGACATTGATTATTTAAAAAACCTACCAACAGATATGTCAATAGAAGAGCAGGGGGTAATGATTCACGCTTTTCATGCAACACCAACTAATTTATTTGAAGTTGTTAACTCTAACAGTGAAGATAACGTCTTGATTGAAAAATTAATGACAAAAAATGATTCGCAAATTTATATATATGCTCATATCCACAAGCCATACATACGCTATATAAATGGAAAAGTAATCTTAAATATTGGAAGTGTAGGCTTACCCTTTGATGGAGTAGCAAAATCATCTTATGGGATAATTACCATAGAAGAAAATGGATTTAGTACGTCAATTGAACGAGTTCATTATGATATAGAAAAGGTTGTGGAACAATACAATGATTCTGAATACCCAAATGCTGAAATGATGATACAAGTGCTGAAAAAGGCTAGTATATAAATTCTTATATTATTTCTCGGGAAAGCGCAAAAATAGACATAAATAAACATCCTTGTCGTAAGGTGTTAATTTTAGGGGCAGGCTTGATTATAACACCCATATATGAAACTGTCCCAAAGAATTATTTGCCTTCGGTGAACTGATAAAGTGTAGAAATTTCATTTTTATGTGAAATCCCCTCATTGGAAGGAGTCTCCAAGATGAACGGAATCTCCTTAAGTAATTCTATTTTAAATAACTCTTTGAAGTGATGATTTTCTATGTACCCACCACTAAAAATATTTGCATGTCGGTCCTTTCTCGAACCAAGTGGGTATTTTGAATTATTTAAATGAATAGCTTCTAGAGATCCGAGATAACCTAAGTCGGTTGCTTTCTTCCACAAATCTTCATTATTTTCACCAGTCCAAAGTCCACTTGCATAGGCGTGGCAGGTATCAAAACAAAATCCGATTTTTTCAGGATAATCTGTTAGGTTCCTTACTTGAACGAGTTCTTCTAAAGTGGTACCGAGGGCACCTGATTTTCCTGCGTTATTTTCTAGCAAGAGCTTGCAATCTCCGTGCCATTCTGATAGAACAAGATTTAACATTTCAATCATCTTTTGATAGCTTGTAAGCGGGTTTTGTGAATCGATAAGATTTCCAAAATGTACGACAACACCTAAGGATCCACAACTTTCAGCAATCTCTAAATCATTTATTAATGAAAGGATAGTGAGGTCTTTTTTATCTGTAGATGGGGTAAGGCTTGTTGGATAAGGAGTATGTGCAATGGAAATAAGTTGATGTTCCATGCAAAAGCCGAAACAACGTTTAGCATCATCACGGTCAAATTCTTTCACTGTTAAACTTCTCGGGTTTTTAGGAAAGTATTGAAACGCCTGTCCACCAAAATTGAAAGCCTGTTTAGCGGCACCGAAATATCCGTTTTTAATACTTACATGACAGCCGAATTTCATTCTTTTTCATCCTACCCTTATAAGATTTTTAAACCATACAGTTTACCTCATTTAATTCCTGTCTACTTATTATTTTTAAAATAAATAACTTTATTCTAAAATATAATAGAGGTATGATACATAAACCTTGTTTAATAGCGGAAGTTTTTACGTGAAATTAAAAAGAGGAGGGCTTTTTTGGAGGACCAACAATTAAGCACAAGGAAAGCATCAATATATAAAGAGAAAATTTGGACACGAGACTTTATATTAATATGTTTATCAAACTTTTTTATATTTCTAGGTTTTCAGATGACACTTCCAACCATACCTCTCTATGTGGAAGAATTAGGTGGGAACGATCAGCTAATCGGGGTTGTAGTTGGGATATTTACTTTCTCAGCCTTACTTGTAAGACCTTATGCTGGCCATACACTCGAGTCAAAGGGTAGAAAATTTGTCTATTTAACCGGTTTACTGATCTTTATTATAGCTGTGGGCTCTTATGGATTTTTTCCAACCATTGCGTTTTTATTTTTTATGAGATTTATTCAAGGAATAGGCTGGGGCTTTTCAACAACAGCCTCTGGTACAATTGCTAGTGATATTATCCCTCTAAAACGACGTGGGGAAGGGATGGGATACTATGGATTATCCGGAAACGTTGCGTTAGCCTTTGGACCATCTCTTGGTTTAGCTTTAGTAGGGATATTGTCATATATGCAATTATTTATAATTTGTGCACTGTTAGGATTAGCTGCGTTTTTATTATCATCAAGGATTCGTTATAAGAAGATTGAAAAAAATCATCAAGTGAAAAAAGAAGCGAAGTGGGACTTCTATGAAAAAAGCGCCCTGAAACCCTCAATGTTGCTGTTTTTCATTACCGTAACATTTGGTGGAATTGCTTCATTTCTTCCCTTATACACAGTAGAAAAAGGAATTGATGGGATTCAATGGTATTTTCTTTTATTCGCTTTAGCATTAATGGTATCTAGAACATTTGCTGGTAAATTATATGATTTGAAAGGCCATAAAGCTATTTTTATCCCTGGAACAGTATTTATAGTTATTGCGATGCTATTATTAGCATGGCTTTTAAATACAACAGTGCTCTTAATTGCAGCGGTTTTGTATGGTATAGGTTTTGGATCAGTTCAACCTGCACTGCAAGCGTGGTCAATAGAGAATGCGCCAAAAGATCGAAGGGGCATGGCAAATGCTACCTTTTTTTCTTCCTTTGATCTTGGTGTTGGAATTGGTGCGTTAGTATTTGGTCAGATCGGCCATTCATTTGGTTATTATACAATTTATTTAGTTTCGGGTTTTTCTGTATGTTTATCCATAATTCTATATTTAATATTACTTTATAGAGAAAGTATAAAATTGAAAGTATGATAAGATTATAAATTACGAGATTGTGAGATATTCTCTCATAATAAACAAAAAAGAATGTAAGATAATCTGACAAACAACTTTTACCTTTCGAATTTTCTGTTAATATATAGTAATAGAACAAAGAGAAAAGGTGTGATAATCATGTCATTTGGTGAATTAAGAGATAATATAATAAAAAAAGTAGCTGAAGATTTTAAAATTACTCCTGAACAAGCAAAGGAGCTTATTAATAGCAGTTTTGAAATTGGAGAACCAGAGTAACAATTATGTGATGTGAGCATAGAATATGACTGTGTTAGAGATCTAAGAAAACAATCTGTAGGTTCATTTGTGACTTTAGTCACTAGTAAATAAAAATAAAAAGAGACATCTGAACCGGATGTCTCTTCATACTTTTGCTCTAATTTTAGTGTCACATTTTCTTACGTTATTTAAAACCTAAAAAGTCCTTATACTACAAGACAACATATAGTTAAAAAAGACGAAATATTCATAATACATTTAACTGTTAGTAAATAATGCTTGTTAGAAAACGTTTACTGTTGTTAAAGTAAAAAAAGATGCGATAAAATGTAAAAAATTATGATATATAAGAGGGGATTCATTTGGATAAAAGCATGTCATACCGAGATAAAAAAGTGATGTCGATGGGCACCGTATGTGAAATTACAGGTTTATCTGAAAGAAGAATCCGTTACTATGAAGAACGAAAATTAATTTTTCCTGACCGTACAGCTACTGGTTTCCGCAAATATTCTTTTTCTGATATTGAAAAACTGATGGATATTGCAGAAAAAGTAGAAGAAGGCGTACAAACAGATGAAATACGCAGAGATTATCGAAAGAAAGAAACAGATTCTGAATTAAAGAAAAAAATGATTAGAGGTCAGCTGAATTCCCATTTCCAAAAAAACGGATTTAAGTAACCTATAACAGATTAAGAGAAAAGTATAGTTAGAGTTATTGGGTGCTGTTAAAAATGGCACTCTTTTTGATTCTATAGAAAAATACATTAAAGGTTGGTGTCTAACTCCAGGTGCAATCAACAGAGCTGGAGGGGAAGGTGTACAAGGGATGCTCCTTGTTGAAAATGTAGGGATTCGGATAGGAGCTAAATGTTCGGATTTTAAGGGATTACGGACGAACTAAAATATGGTTTATCAACCCCACGGATTTGAAGCAACAAAAAAGGGTGTTTTTTTCAAAGGGCTAGAGAGTGATAAATGGAGAGAGATTTAGGCCAGCAAAATATAGTTTAGGGTATTTCAGGTGGTGTTTGTCCTCCACAATGGTACAATCAACCACTAGTTGACCGTTACAAGCTTCATTGCTTTTACGAACCTTCTGTAGAAGAGTGCGAAAATGGCATTTGATCGTAATTTTATATTATTTTTACTCCCCCATACCCTACATACAATCTTCTTTGAATTAATTCATGTCATACATTGGCTAATGAAATTCAACAAGTACCTTTCTCAATCTAATCTTTTTGTTTTAACTAAAGGCTCTTTTCTGAAAGATTGTTGCTAACTGACCTAATTATCTATCAGAAAAACGTATTTTATACAAGAAAAAGTATAGATGCCATTAGACTTGATACAAGGCTGTTACCTTCAAGTTAATATTAGCAACAAAGTTTACGAAAATAGCCTAACTAAAAGAGTGTAGTGAACCATTGTTTTAACTTAGCTTTCCATAATTTCAGGCTAAGGCTCACTTTGTTCGACAAATTTCAAGGAATCCTCAATTGTCAGGATACATTCCCAATTTAACATAAGCCATATCCTTGTTAAATGCTAGGGTTGCATAAAAGTTGTGTCGAATCTTCTGCATCTCATCTGACGTTTACGACAGAAAAGAACAAAAAAATCAAATTGGTTTATATATCTTTCAGTAACATACTTTACATTTGTTCAATTTGTCCATTGTAGAAAAACAATTATCGAACTGCAGATTTGTTGTGAAGAAAAAATATTATCCCTGCATAACGTTCAAGTATGATACACTAGTTTTCAGAAAAATAGCAATTGGGAAATAATTTGGAGGTATTACTGTGAAGTTTACATTATCAAATAAAATGAATTTTTTTCAACCTTCTATATTCAGTGAACTGGCTCATTATAAAAAGCAAAGGGTAGCGGAGGGAGAAAATATAATTGATTTAAGTATTGGCAGCCCTGATTTAGCTCCACCTTCTTTCATTACTGAAACGTTATCAAAGGAAGTATTAAAACATGATCAGTATGGCTATTCTTTATCAGGAACGAAAGAATTTAATTCTGCTGTTTCCTCATTCTATAAGAGGAATTACGATGTAAATTTGGAAATTGATAATGAAGTGTTGTTGTTAATGGGTTCTCAAGATGGGCTTGTTCATTTTCCAATGGTTTTTGCAAATCCGGGAGATGTGATACTAGTTCCTGACCCAGGCTATACTGCTTATTCAGCAGGTATCGCGATGGCGGGAGCTAACCCGTTTTTTATGCCCCTAAAAAAAGAGAATCAATTTTTACCAGATTTACAGATGATCCCTGAAGACATTGCTAAAAAAGCCAAAATAATGATTTTAAACTTTCCAGGAAATCCCGTTCCTGCATTGGCTAGTAAAGAGTATTTTGCTGAAGTTGTAGCATTTGCTAAGAAGTTTGGGATCCTTGTCCTTCATGATTTTGCTTATTCAGAACTTTATTATGAAGGAAACAAACCTGTTAGTTTTCTTTCTGTTGAAGGAGCGAAGGAAATTGGTGTTGAAATGTCTTCTTTTTCTAAGAACTATAATATGGCAGGCACGAGAATAGGATACTTAGCAGGAAATCGACACGTTGTTCAAGCGATGAACCAATTAAAAAGTAACCTAGATTATGGTGTATTTCTTCCGGTACAGCGTGCAGCCATTCGTGCTCTTGAAGAAGGTGATCACTTTTGTGAAGAAAGTAGAAAGGTGTACGAAAAGCGTCGTAATGTGTTAGTAAAAGGGTTAATAGAGTTAGGGTGGGAGGTGTCAAAGCCTGATGCAGGTATGTTTGTATGGGCGGAAATACCAAAAGGATGGAGTTCACTGGATTTTGCATATGCACTTTTAAATAAAGCGAATGTCGTTGTCACGCCTGGACACGCCTTTGGTCCTAATGGGGAAGGTTATGTTCGAATTGCGCTCGTTCAAGAAACTGAAAAACTTAAGGAAGCTATTTGCTCTATAGAAAAAGCGAATATCTTTTAGGTAAGAAGATCACTCAATAGATTCGTATCTATAGGTACCTAGAACTAATAGGAAGCTGGAAGCTCTATTGCTTGAATATTTTTTCAGTAATTAACAAAGATATTACAAGACTGATGCCTTTTATTAAAGTTTCAACAGGAAAATTAGACAACAAAGGTCACGCTTAACTAAATACTTCCTCAAATAGTTATAATAGTCTTCTATTAGCTTTTTGTATCAAAACTCTTATGTTAAAGAAATAGAAGAAGTAATATATGTTAAAACAGGAAGGAGTAAACCCTTGTGTATTGCCGTATAGGAAATGTTGAATTTTTTAATTGGTGCTAAGCACGCGACATCCTGCTCCAGCAGTCTTACTTTTCCAAAAAGAATAAGATGCTAACACATCTAGAGTGTCTAGACGATACTGGAATTGAAGGAAAAACACCTTCTATTCCAAGTCGTCTTATTTGCATTAGGCTGATCAAGGAAAAGTGACTTGCGCTTTTGCTGTTTAAAAATCCCCTTATAATGGTAATTATGACGATTTTTCTATATAAAAATAACGTTAACATTGGTCTGGTATAATGTTTTTATTGATTATTTTGAATCTTTTGTCGAAAAAGAGTTGTTATCTCCCTCCTGAAAGTTATACAATAGAGAAATATAAAAGCTAAAGTTAACATACCTTGTAAAGGCTAAAAAGTTGTTATTAAAACATAATAACTAAGATAAATTATTTGATTGGGAGAGTTAATAATGATGACGAAAACAAAGATCGATGTAACATTAAGTGAAACAAAGAAAGATAAACCACAATCAGATCAATTAGAATTTGGACGTGTATTTACGGATCATATGTTTGTAATGGATTATAGTCCATCAAAAGGATGGCACGAGGCTCGAATAGTTCCTTACGAACCAATTTCTTTGAGTCCAGCATCAATGGTTTTCCACTACGGACAAACCGTGTTCGAGGGATTAAAAGCATATCGTACACAAGATGACAAAGTATTGTTATTTAGACCAGAGAAGAATATGCACAGACTGAATTTATCGAATGAACGTCTTTGTATTCCGCCAATTGATGGCGAATTTGTGATTGAAGCGTTAAAGCAATTGGTTTCTATTGATAAGGAATGGATTCCAACTTCAGAAGGTACATCTTTATACATTCGACCATTTATTATACCGACAGAATATTATTTAGGCGTTGCTCCATCTAAATTTTATCGTTTTATGATCATTCTTTCTCCAGTTGGATCATACTACAAAGAAGGTATTCACCCAGTCAAAATTTTTGTTGAAAATCAATATGTGCGTGCTGTAGATGGAGGAACCGGTAAAGCGAAAACCGGTGGAAACTACGCATCAAGCCTAAAAGCACAAGAAGAAGCGGCGAAAAAAGGATATTCACAGGTGCTATGGTTAGATGGTGTGGAAAAAAAATATATTGAAGAAGTAGGAAGTATGAATATCTTCTTCAAAATAAATGGAGAAGTAGTAACACCTGCTATTAATGGTAGTATCTTAGAGGGTGTTACAAGAAATTCAATTATTGAATTATTGAAATACTGGGGTGTTCCAGTTTCAGAGCGAAAGCTAGCAATGGAGGATGTGTACCAAGCTTACAAAGATGGACAACTTGAGGAAGCGTTTGGTACAGGCACTGCAGCGGTTATCTCTCCGATTGGTGAATTCATGTATAACGATCAAAAAATAGTGATTAACGATGGTTTAACTGGTGAGTTATCTAAAAAGCTTTACGATACGTTAACTGGTATTCAGAGAGGAACTCAACAGGATCCATTTAAATGGGTAGTGGAAGTAAACTAACAGCCAGAAGACCGCATTGAATTGCGGTCTTTTTTTAATCATGAAATCTCCTATTCTTATCTAAATTATGATGTTTGGGCTCCACATTCCTCCTCGATTTATAACTTCAATTCTATGGACTGAAACACTGTTCGTTAATGTAATTTTCTTCTAATAAAATGAAACTTTTTCCACACCATTTCCGTCTTACATACAAATAGAAATTGCAAGAATAAAAAGGTTTGTATCAACTTAAGAAAATTTGGGACTTTAGGAAAAAATTAACATTTAAAGAGGATATTTTGATAAAATGTGAAATATATATGTAATGATTGTAAAACAGGCGAAGTACTTTATAATATTTTTATAGTTAAGAGAAAAATTAAATCGGAAATGTGGGAGTGCAATGCGGAAAAAATATGTATCGACAATGATCTTCTTCTTTATGATGGCTGGCTGTAGCACAAATGTGACTAACGGTAGTCAAGAGGAAGGACCATTACCAGTAAGTGAAATGACAACTAATCTTTCAAAGTTAACTGAGAAAAAGGTAGAGTTTGCTGTTTCATTGCTACATCCAAAAACAAAAGATATTTTATATTCCTTTACTCCGACCATCAATGCTGATGTAGATGAATATAAAAAAGAACTGTCTCAAATTGCTGATGATTTAGCCAAAAGTCTTGATCAGCCAATGGTGCCTGCAAAGTATACAAGTAATGGGCAGTTAACAGAGGGAATGAGTCGTGTCCTTTTAGATGAGGATAAACTTGTTGATATGCTCCTTAATGTTCGTGCATTAGATAAAACGTTAGATTTGCCTTTAGAAATCGCTGAACCAAATGTAACAGCTGAAACCGTTAAAGGTGTCGAGGAAGTGGTGATTGGTAGCTATAAAACTACCTTTAATGCAAGTGTGGTAGGTCGCTCTCAAAATATATTTCTATCAGCAAATGAAATTAATCAAATAGTGTTAGGACCTGGAGATCGCTTTTATTTTAATTTAGTTGTAGGTGAACGTACAGCTGCCAGAGGATATCAAAAAGCCAAGGAGATTGTAAATAAAGAATTTGTTGAAGGAATAGGTGGAGGGATTTGTCAAACGTCCTCTACTTTATATAATGCGGTTGCAGATGCTGGTTTAGAGATTATTGAACTACACTCCCATTCATTGTCTGTAGGGTATGTTCCAGCTGGAAGAGATGCAACTGTTTCATGGGGTGGACCGGATTTTAAATTTATGAATAATAAAGATTTTCCAGTTATGATTAAAACAATCGTTGACAAAAATTCTGGATCGATTGAAGTGCAAATTTTAGCTTCAAAACAAAATGCTGCAAAGGTATAAGTGTTAAACCTGAAACTGGTTCTAGCCCCCCGGCGAGCGCCGGTTTTTTGTTTGAAACGATTTTGAGCATAAAGTAGGCATATATCGCGAATCACTCTCCCATATTATATGTTTTTATAGTACGATATAAAGAGATTGCTAGATAGAAAGGAATAATGAGATGACATATAAAATGATTGTATTAGATTTGGATGATACTTTACTTCGTGATGATCATACAATTTCAGTTCGTACGAAAGAAGCATTGATGAAAGCGCAGGAGCTTGGGGTAAAAGTTGTGTTAGCCTCTGGGCGCCCTACATTTGGAATGAGGCACATTGCTAAAGAATTACATCTGAGTAAATACGGAAGCTATATTCTTTCATTTAATGGAGGGAAAATCATTAATTGCTCATCTGGTGAAGAACAGTTTAGTAGTACTTTAAGTCCAGAGGCTGTTCACCGTTTATATGATTTGAGTGTTAGAGAAGGTGTCTATATTCATACGTATATCGGTGATGAAATTATCACCCAAGATGAAAATCCATACACTGATATTGAGGCAACCTTAACTGGATTACCGATTAATGTTGTGCCTAACTTTGTTGAAGCTGTTACCGTACCAGTTGTCAAAAGTTTAATGGTTGGTCCACCTGAACAATTAAAAGAGGTTGAAAAAAAGCTTCAAGTAGAACTTGAGGAAGAATTCAGTGTTATGCGTTCAAAACCTTATTTCTTAGAGTTTACAGAAAAGGGCGTAACAAAAGGGACAAGCCTTAGTCAGCTTATACAAGTTTGTGGTATTAAACAGGAGGAAGTCATTGCGATTGGTGACAGCTATAATGATCTTTCCATGATTGAGTTTGCTGGTCTAGGTGTTGCGATGGGAAATGCTCCTGATGATATTAAAGAAATAGCAAACTTTGTTACAGATACAAATATGAGTGATGGTGTTGCAAAAGTAGTTGAAGAGTTTGTTTTATATGTGCATCAAATTTAATGTTGAAAATTGAATATTGAATATCACTTTTAGAGAGTACCTTACAAGATTGAAGGTGCTCTCTTTTTATTTGTTCGGGTTCTTTGAGCAAAAACTGACTTTGTTGATTGGAGTGAGCACTTGTAGCGATACTTACCGACCACTTATTTCATATCAACAAACTTTGCGAAAACAGATTTTATTTAGATAAGTTATTTTCGGTATTAAAAAAGATGTTAGAAAAACTTACATAATTGTAATTTTTATCCTATTATCATTGTATAATTTAATAAATTCACGGTAGTTCATTAATTGAATCGGAAGAAATAAGATGAAAAGGTAGAAATATGTTAGGTTTTGTAACGAGAGTGTGGGTATAAAGTCGCTCTGGTTAGTGAGGAGGCAAAAATCACTTGGAAATTTTAATAAAAAATGCTGAAATTATCACAATGAATAAACAACATGACATTATTAATGGTGACATCTTAATTAAGAATGACCGTATTGTTGAAATAAATGACAAAATTGAGCATGCTATGCCAGATAAAGTGATTGATGCATCAGGAAAAACAATCATACCAGGCTTAATTCAAAGTCATATTCATCTTTGCCAAACATTATTTCGTGGTCAGGGAGATGACTTAGAATTATTAGACTGGTTAACAAAAAAAATATGGCCACTTGAAGCAGCACATGACGAAGAATCGATTTATTATTCTGCGATGCTTGGGCTTGGAGAACTTATTCGAAGTGGAACAACATCCATTATTGACATGGAAACGGTTCGGCACACAGAATTTGCCTTTCGAGCCATTGCGGAAAGCGGAATTCGTGCCATTGCTGGAAAAGTAATGATGGATCAGGGAGAACATGTTCCACCGATTTTGTTAGAAAATACAACTCAATCGATTCAAGAAAGTGTTGATTTGTTGGAGAAATGGCACAATTATGACAATGGAA
>JAPSLU010000424.1 GCA_031180405.1 Bacillus sp. (in: firmicutes)
GGGTTTTTAACAATGGAGGCGAGGGGAGTCGAACCCCTGTCCGAAGGCAAAGCCACACAGGCTTCTACGGGTGATGCTGTCCTCCCCCTTATTTTAATATTGAATATATGAAACTAGCAACAATACCCGAACCTACACCGATAGAAAGATCATAGAAAAGTTGAGAAGTTTTAGATTTTATTTTATCTAAAACTAATTCTAGATTCCCTTGTTCGGAGATTTTTTTAATATCTTGAATATCCACAAGCAATTTTTCATACTCCCCATCCCTTTCCGTTGTACTCAATAATAATTTTTCAATATCATTGAGTTCTTTAATAATTTCAGTTAATTTAGCTTTATTAGAAGTACCCATTATATACACATTGTTATTCGATTTCGCATTATCCCCAACTGCTCCGATCTGGCTGTTTCTAATGTCATACTTGCTCATCATTATCCCGCCTTATCTATGGATTAAATACATTATTTGATGATGAATCATCACCAACAGATCCGATTTGACTATGAAGTATATTATACACATTGTTTGAAGCAGATTTCTTACTTTTTAAGATATCACTTGTAAAGTCGATTGTTAACTTTATGCTGTCAGGAACAGAATTTAAATCTATCTGATTTTTCAAAAATTCAATAACATCAAATACTTCTTGATGAGTCAGCCCTTTTAATACAATAGTTTCAATAGGACCACCAAATTTTTCCCACACAAGCAAGGCAGGAAATTTATTATTGTCTTTACTTATATAGACTAGCTGCTTAACTTTTTTATAACATGAAGAATTGTGTTTAATATCATCTTCAGTATAATAGATATCCATAGTATCGCCTGTCATATAATGAATATCTTCCAAATAATCATTCATAAACTGCGCCATATTACTGTGCCTTGGAAATAATAGTATCCCATGTAGCTTAGGAATATTTAACCGGTCAATTGAAAACTCTTTATTCTTATTTTTGTTGAATATTTGCAAAATACGCGAAGCAAACTGTTCTTTCTTCTTAATGTTTTTCACAAACTTTATTAATATTTTTTTATGTTCTTCTCCATACTTTTCACAAAAATGATCAACGTGTTTTAATAGTAGAGGAAATGCAATATTGTTCTTAATATCCAGCTTGTACTGCTCTAAATGATGTAAGAATTCTAATAGAAGATAATCACCATCAGGGATCATTTTATAAGAAAAGGCACGCGCTTCACCATGATTCCAATCGAAGTGTTGTTGCACACTCTCTACTGAAACCATTACCTTAAGAAAATTTCTTCTTTCATCAATCGAGAAACTATGCACTTCATGGGTTGTAAAATCAACAATCTGCGATTTTGATCTCAACCATAAGACATAGTCCTGAAAAACATTGTATGTCAGTGTGGTACCTTGATATACATCAAAACTCCTTACTAAGTCCTCGCTTACATCTCTGGTTGCTTGTTTGAACCACCATTCTAACCCCAAATTTTCATAATACGCACTTTGTGCAATTTTTAGTAGAGTGTTATTAATTTGCTTATAGCTACCGATTTCCTTTAAATAATTAACAAACCCACTCATGTAAGGCTGTAAACGCACTTGCTTGTCAATACTTTCAGGTATTACATATCTTAAAGAAGACTCATTTAAGCAAAACGATCGAAACTGTTTTCCTAAATCTAATTCTTCGAGAAATCTAGATTCAAACACCGTATAATCTTGAAATAACTTTATGAAAAGTCTTACTCCCCAGTTATTTGTATTTTCATACAAATAGCTTTCAATTAATTCATTTTTTCCTTGTTCGTTTTTTAGAATATCTATGTCAGCTATGTTTCTTAATAACCATTTATAAAATGCAATTTCTATGTAATCATTTACTTTTATCATGGAACCTCCTATATGTTAATTTCCAATTATAACTTATCGTATGATAACTCTATGAAAAACAGTAAGTTATCCCCTTCAATTTTAATACAATATTTTATGGCAGCTTCCTCATATTTTTGAGACTCATCTCTAAGATTATCTTCATTTATGCGCAGATCATTTATCTTAATTGTCTTGGATCTCAAAACTTCTCTCTCCTTCTATAAAGAAAAGTTGTTAACCAGTATTTCCCTTTCTACATAATAGCACAAAAGTCCCCTTTTTTATCAAAATTAAATGCGCTATTAAAGCACATAGCAGAAGAGTTTTTTGTGAATTACAAGAATGCAAAAAAGCGACTAAGAATAAATTCTTGTCGCTTTTTTGTTTACTATAACCATAATGTTGTTGCAAACCCACTAGCATAGTAATATGTGTTCGTTTTTGAGTTTTTAAATGGAGGCGTCGAACCCCTGTCCAAAGATAACGACAACACAAGCTTCTACGGGTGTAGTGACAGAGTTGATGTCACCCTAAAGACTCCCTGACACCGGATTCCTTCAGGTCAGCCTGATTGTCTTCTTCAGCTAGCCCCAGGCGGAGACTAGACAGCGTATCCCACTAAAGTTGAGCCCTCTTCCCGGTACATGGGCGATACAGAGCGAGAGCACGCTCACAGGTTATTAAGCTGCGAAAGCGTAGTTGTTTTGTTGTTTGCCGTTTAATTGGCTTTAGCG
>JAPSLU010000063.1 GCA_031180405.1 Bacillus sp. (in: firmicutes)
TGCTCGCATTGGCTCATAGTCTTTTACAACTGGTGATAGTGTTTCGATTTCCCAATCTGGAATATAGGGAGGATTTGAAACTAAAATATCGACTTTCCTTGTAACTGGTTCAAGGAGGTCACCGTGCAACCACTCCACATTAGCTCCTAAGTTTTTCGCGTTTTGTTTTGCGACTAGAATCGATTCCTCTGCGATATCAACGGCAGAAACTTGGAATTTCTGATTTTCAAGAGCTAATGTTATCGCAATGGCTCCACTGCCGGTTCCAATATCTACTACATGCAATTTTGCTGCATCTGGAAAGTGGACGGCTACTCTTTGGAGGATTCCCTCCACAAGCTCCTCTGTCTCAGGTCTTGGAATCAATACTTCTTTATTTACCATAAATCGTCTTCCATAAAATTCTTCATATCCAATTAAATATTGGACAGGCTGACCTTCAGCATGTTTGTTTACATCTGATGTAAATGCTTGAATTTGCTCATCTGAGAGGACCATTCTCAAGTTTGACAGCAAGGTTGCCCGCTCCATCTGCAAATGATGACGAAGCAACAATTCTCCGGCATTTTCATCTCTTCCCGCTTCCTTTAAAAAAGAAGAAGCCCAATTGAGGGCTTCAAATACATAATTCATTTTGTTTACTCTTCCGCTTCTTGAAGTCTGCTTGATTGATCCTCAACGATCAATGTTTCAACAATCTCATCAAGCTTTCCTTCAAGAATTTGATCTAACTTTTGAATCGTTAAGCCAATTCTATGGTCCGTTACTCGGTTTTGCGGGAAGTTATATGTTCTGATACGTTCTGAACGGTCACCTGTACCAACTGCAAGCTTACGGGTTTGATCATACTCAGCCTGTGCTTCGCGTTGGAACTTATCATATACACGTGCACGTAGTACTTTCATCGCTTTTTCCTTGTTTTTGATCTGCGATTTTTCATCCTGACACGACACAACTGTCCCTGTAGGTAAATGAGTTAATCGTACAGCTGACATTGTCGTATTAACACTTTGTCCGCCTGGACCACTTGATGTAAAGGTATCTACACGTACATCCTTTTCATGAATTTCAACTTCTACCTCTTCTGCCTCAGGCAAAACTGCAACAGTTGCTGTTGACGTATGAATACGTCCACCTGATTCTGTTTCAGGTACACGTTGAACACGATGGGCACCATTTTCAAACTTTAATTTAGAATATGCACCTTTACCATTAATCATAAAGATGATTTCCTTATAACCGCCTGTACCTGTATGGCTAGCTTCCATTACTTCTGTTTTCCAGCCTTGCACCTCTGCAAATTTACTATACATGCGATATAAATTCGCAGCAAATAAAGCAGCCTCTTCTCCACCAGCAGCTCCACGGATCTCCATAATAACGTTTTTATCATCGTTCGGGTCCTTAGGTACAAGAAGGATTTTTAGACGTGCTACTAATTCTTCTTGACGATCCTCTAATTCAGAAAGCTCTTCCTTTGCCATCTCGCGCATTTCAGCATCAAGCTTCTCTTCAAGCATTGATTTAGTATCAGAAATTTGCTCGCGGACTTCTTTATATTCACGATAAGCTTCCACAGTTTCTTGTAAATCTGATTGTTCTTTTGAATATTCACGCAGCTTTTTCGAATCACTAATAATATCTGGATCCATTAAAAGCTGATTTAACTTTTCATAACGGTCTTCTACCGATTGTAAACGATCTAACATACATGTTCACCTCAATTTTCATGCATAACGTTATAATTATAGTATAGGTCACATAAACCGTCAAAAGCAAATTGAGTAAATATCCTTTATAATAGGCTATTTCAAACGCAGCTGCTGTTAAATAACTATTGGGTTAGCTGATTCCAGGATGCTCGCTTCCCATTGGATAAGTGATACACCTTTCTTACATAAACGCCTGTGGAGTCACACCTGTCCCGCAGCCCCTCAGGAGTCTCGCATATCCGTTCCAATCAACCTAGATAGTTTTTGCTCAATGACCGAATTAAACACATCAATCTTTTAAAAAGTGCCTTATAATAAGTTGTAAGGGAAATTATTCCACAATTACCAAAAAGAGAGGTATTACCTATGAATTTTAACAAAATCCACCACGTTGCCATCATATGCACAAACTATGAGAAGTCTAAGAAATTTTATACAGAAGTACTTGGTCTTAAAGTTCTTTCGGAAGTTTTTCGAGAGGAGCGTCAGTCGTACAAGCTTGATTTAATGGTCAATGATCTATATCAACTTGAGCTTTTCTCGTTTCCAAGTCCTCCTAGTCGTCCGTCTCAGCCTGAAGCAGCTGGTTTACGACATCTTGCTTTTGAAGTTAATAATATAAATGAAGCTGTTCAAGAGTTAACAGAAAAGGGAATTGATGTAGAAGAGATCCGGATTGATCCGTTCACAGATAAAAAATTCACATTCTTTCAAGACCCAGATGGACTACCACTTGAATTGTATGAAGCCTAATCAGCTTGAATCGACAAACTCATTTCATAATATGTAAAACCCCCACTTTCTTTGCCGAATTCCTACTTGTTTTGTCTAACAGGAAGGGAACTCTCTTAAAAGATCGAATGGTACTCTTAGCAAGATAAAAAATCGGCATGGCATTTTGGATTTGTACTTAATATCAGGGGAGGAATTAGTATGAGTACAGCTGCTGTCGCAAAGTCACTTGGGGTTTCGAGAAGGACATTAATGAGGTGGGTCGATCAGTTAAATTTACAATTAGATAAAAACGACCTTGGACATTATCAATTTTCAGATGAGGACATTGAGAAATTAAAGCAAATTCAGAACGAAACAAACATTACTTCGCCACAGCCTAAGAAGCAAACTAGAAAGGCCTTGGTTTTAAACAAGGTTTCTTCACACATAAACACAAGCAAAATAGACGAATTAACGAACCGAATGGAAGAGATGGAGCAGAACATCCAAAGGAAAGCGGACGGTGTTGTTTCCTATCAACTTCTTCAGCATCGAAGAGAAATGGAAGAATTAATTGGGACCATAAAAAAACTAGAGCTTCGCATTGAAGAGCTGGAAAAAACACAAAAAAGACCAGAATCTCCAAAGGACTCTGTTCTTGTTTTTGATCAATCACCAGTACCCAAAAAAACCCGTAGAAAAAATCTAATCAGTTCGATATTAGGATTTTAAGGGGCATACTACGCCCCTCTCTATCTTTTTTCTTTTAAATTTACATGGATGTCATACCTAGGTAAGGCTGTAATCATTTTTTCATGGATTTCCTTCCGCTTTTTCGTCATTTCATATCCAGATAGATTCTCTGTTGTAAAAACATTTACATGAATTTGATCTCCGTTGATTATCACTCGACCTAATGATAATTCGTTATCATTTCTGATTGCTTCTTCTAACTTATTTTGATCATTTGTTCGATCTGGTCTGGATTCTGTTAAATCAAGAAAGTCTGGTCCTGGATTTTCCGTGAACTCTTCATCTTCATCAACACCTATTTCCTCATAATCCCCATATCCTGTTTTCATTAATCTTGTTCCATTTATATCTTCTTCCTGAGCCTCATAGCCTTCACGCGCTTGGAACTGACACCCTGCCATACATAGGGAAAGTACCATTAAGATGAGTACTTTTTTCATATTTCAACACCTCCTAACAGCTAGGGTGTCCGAATTAATTTCTTTTCATTACTTCTTGGTTGTTTTAGCCTTGGACAATAAGATGCATTAGATAAAAGGTTTTCTTTGACTTATTTCTTAATTAACTAGATCCTAAGAGATAGCGCTGGTATTCTAAAAACGCAATGTCAATGTCCACACTGCATTTTCGCATTTTTTCTTTTGAGCTTCATGCCATCCAAGAATTTTATAATCCAAAACAAGCAAAAACATCCCTACTCATAAAGTAGGGATGTCAAACTGTTGACAAACGCTCGCATTCTTCGTTACTCATCTTGCTTCGGTGCTCATTATCACCCCCGGTAACTCCGCTCCTCTCAAGGGCTTCTTGCCTCGAAAGGGAGCGTTAGCAATTTCACTTTGTCTACACACTGGGGATGTTAAGGTTTACCCATTAATAATGGATGCTTTTCTATTTTTGAAAAGTAACAACAAGCCACCAATTGTGAAAATGAACATTCCAATGAGTAGCATATTAAAGGAATTTGTTGCAGTGCTCGGAAGCATTGAATCAGCTTCAGGCTGTTGGGCTTTTACAATTTCCTCATCTGCATTCACTTCAAATGCAGTGAAGGTACTAAAATGGTTTGTTGTTGCTGTTACAAAACCATCTTTATACGTTCCTCCAATTAATTCCCATTTACGGCTATCTTCATTATAGTAATATACCTTGATGTTTTCTGGCTGTTTAACTTTATCTGTTACTTTAAAAGTTAAGATCATATCTTTCTGGAATTGATGGAATTCCTTTGTACCAGACGTAATTGTAATATCATAAACTGCACTGACCGCACCTTTGATATCTTTCAGCTTCTCCATATGAATTGTTACGTCACCATCTGGTAAATTTTCTGCAGGTATGGCCACATTCATATCTCTATTTTGAATCGTAAAAGTTAAACCTTTTTGCTTGGCAATTTGTACTTGTTCTTTTGTTAAAACAAGCTTGACTTTACTCTTGTTTTTCATATCAAGTATGACAGTTGATTGATTATCTACTGCATGTAGGTCATTTGTTTCAATAAATGCTTTACCTGACTTAAATTGAACATCGAGCGGACTCGCTGGATTTGTTTGAGCATCACCCGGCTCTTCATTTCCGTCACCCGGTTCTTCGTTTCCGCCACCTGGCTCTTCGTTTCCGTCACCTGGTTCTTCGTTTCCGTCACCCGGCTCTTCGTTTCCGCCACCCGGCTCTTCGTTTCCGTCACCTGGTTCTTCGTTTCCGTCACCTGGTTCTTCGTTTCCGTCACCTGGTTCTTCGTTTCCGCCACCTGGTTCTTCGTTTCCGCCACCTGGTTCTTCGTTTCCGCCACCCGGTTCTGATGCTTTTCCTTTTGTGAATGTCCACATGTCAGATGTGGTTTTTCCTGTAAACTGGTCTTCAGCTACTGCATACCAAGAGTAAGTGTTGTCTTCAGTTAATCCAGTCCATTTTACTTGAGCTGTTTCACCGCTAGAGATGTTCTCTTGCTTTCCGATTTCCTCATCTGTTTTAACTGTGACACTAAAGTAATCTGTTGCTACACGTTTTTCTTTTACTTGTAGATCAAGCTCCAAGACAAGTTCATCTTTGCCAGGGAATTCATCAGGCTCATAGAAGTTATAATCATCTAGGTATGGAGAGTACGTATTAACAACTATACGATTGTTATCCTGATCAAAGTGAAGGAGCTTCATATATCCTTGTCCACCTTCAGGACCACCTTGATAATCTCCAAGCATTTGATAAACTTCGCGGTCTGGTTGACCATCACCATTATCATCGATTTCACTAACAAGTGTTTCTGAATCATGATAGTGACCACTTAATACAGCCATTACATTTTCATTTGGTACTACTACTTTTTCGTAAATTTTGTCTCCAATCGGGCTTCTGTTACCAGAAACTAATAGGTATTCGTGGAAGCTAAGGATTGCTTTTCGATCTGGATACTGCGCTAATATATCATTCATCCAGTCTAAATCCTCGTCTTGAACGCCCCAGCCCATGTAGACCATAATGAAATCATTACCGTTTGATGAGATTAGATCATAATGTCCTCTATTATCTTTATAGCTGCCACCATAATAATCTTTGTTTTCAAATCGATCTGCACCAAACCATTTGTAATACTGTGTATAATCATTTGATAACTGATCAACATCATGATTTCCAGCTAATACACCGTATGGAACATTATTTTGATCCAATACGGCCATATATTCATCAGCATGAATCCATTCTTGTTCTTGGCCAAAGTTATCTACTAAATCTCCTGTGTGGAAGACATACTTGATTTTTAACTCTTCTTGCTTCTCTGCAATCCAATTCGTTTGTCTTTCAAAGATATATGGATAGCTTTCTGAATAGTATTGAGTGTCAGACATCCAAACAAATGTATAGTCGTATTCTTCGGGACTACCTGGAATTTCGTCCTGAATCAATACATTAATTTTGGAATCTTTTACATATGTTGATACCTCAACTGTACTCTTTAATTCGAAATCCTCTGCTCCTGCCACTTTATAGGTGAGCAACGTCCATTTATTTTCTTCATGACTCCATGCATACATGGATACTTTCCTTCCTTCAAGTGATTGCCCACTCCAAGAAAGCTCAACTGTATCATTCTCATTTACAGATGAATCAAGCTCCACATCAAAGCGATGATAAGGAAATTGTGTGCTTGAATCAGTGATGAGATATTCTCCATCCTTTTCTGACACTAATGAAAGATCCTCGTCTAAAAGAGCTTCTTCACCTTCTGGAACCATTGTTTGAGGTGGCTCCATATCTGTTGAATTTTTAAACGCCTTTACATTATCCGGATTGCCAGCATCATATTTATACCCTTGATAGAATGTTACATCAAGATCATCACCAGTTGGATCAGATACTTTCACCTTAAGTGTTGGATCTCCAACAACTGGCTTAGAGCTATTATCAGCAGGAGAAATCAATTCAGGCTTATTCGGATTTTCATTCGACACAGAGAATTGAACAACTTTCTCTACTTCATTCCCGACCTTATCTTCTGCTAAAATTTTCACGGTGTGTGCCCCTGGTTCAAGCTGTGATGAAGCTGTTTGATAAGGCACTTCAATCTGCTCGCCATCAAGCATGACATTTACTGAATGAACTCCGGCAATTTCATCTGTAACCGTTGTATTAATTGTAAATTCACCTTTATACTCTTTTCCTTCAACGATATTTGTTTCAACTGCTGGTGCTGTATTATCTACTAATACAGTGGATGATACTGTATCATTTGAATCTTGCGCTTCAATGATATGCTCACCAGCAGAAACAGCTGCTGTATCCCAATTATAGGTTTGCGCTGTAGCATGCTCTTCTGTAATGGTGAAGGTAAAGTCTTCGAATGGACGGAACGTACCGTCATCACCCATGTCATAAACCTTTGTTGGGTCGTTCTTATTAGGATCTGTAATCACAGTACCATCCGCTAAAATAAGTCGGACATTCCGCAGATTATAGTCATCGCGATTTTCTTCATTCTCTTCCAGTTGGAATGGTGATGCTTTATTTCCTGCACGGACAGTTAAAACGTTTTCTCCTAGTTTTAAACGATCAGGATCAACAGGAATTGTGAACGTCTTCCAATGTGACAACCAGTCCTTATCCATTAAGAAAAGAATATCATCACCCATTGTAACAGCATTTTGGAAATACGTATTAAGGCCATTTACCTCAAGTGCAAGATACGCCTCATTTTCTAAAGAATAATACGTTTCTTCTTTTATTTCCTCACCATCAACTGTAATTTTCACATTTGTTGCTGCTTCATCCTTTGATGTTGCCTTTACAATTTTCTTACCAGAAACAATATCATTGTCTCTTACATTTAAGCGTAAGTCAGAGTTATCAACATCATTATTAATCATGATTTTAAAAGTAGCACTGCGAACCTCATTTTCTCCATCAGATGCTGCAAAGAAATATTCAACATATTCTTTCCCTATTAAATCTGAAGCGTAGATCATATTTTTATATAATTGAGATTCTGAATCAAGCGCTAATAATGTTTCATTAAAGGTTTCCTGATCATTAGTGCGATAGAATAATCGAACTGATTTTACTTCCACATTATCAGAAGCTGCTGCTGCGATTTCAATGTCTTCCGTTTTCTCTACCTCTGTTACTGTTGTTTTATTTTCGACAGTTGGAGCAACTGTATCTCTCTCAATATGGATCGGTTGCTTAGGTACTTGGTAGTCTTCAGCTGTACCAGGAGTTGCATCTTCTACTCCAGCGCTTATTTTAATTGATTGTTTTGTTCCATCCTCTGGATACTTATAGAGAATTCCCTTGTCTGGAACAGTATCATCAACATTCGCTACTTCATTATAATAAGAAACGGTTATTTCCTCTTTTGTATTTGTCGCAACGACAAGTCCCCTTGTGCTTCCGTTTGCCATACCATCACTATAAATTCTTACAATATCCTCATTTTCAACAAGGTTTGTGCCAAAATGTGCGTTAAAATCAGCTATAGTTTTTTCTCCATTTTGACCATTGATAATCCAGAAAACGAGTGTTTCTTGAGCAGGAATGATCACATCATCTGGAACGGACGGCCATACGACATCACTTGCTGGATCCGTACCATAGCGATATTGAAGCTTATAATCTTTAAAGCTAAGAGCTTGGTCGGTGTTATTGTAAATTTCAATGAATTCATACCCATCTGCAGATCCAACATTGGCTGTATCAGGAACAATTTCTGTTACAAGAAAGGCAGGTATCTTTGTATAATCTACAGCCTCCTTTTTGACCGTTATCTCGTACTCTTCTGTTTTAACTGTATTTATTCCATCAGAGGCTTCAATATAGTATGTAATGTTAGAGTCAACATTAGTACCGATAATCTCAGCTGTGTAGCTTGCAGGATCACTGCTTGCATTCATCGCTAGAGATGTGAATTTTTGTTCATCCTCTTTTTTATAATATAAAGTGGCAAATGGAACAGCCATATTATCTGTTACTTCAGCTTGTATTGTAATTGGTGAAAAGGAGTCACTATCTGTGATTGGTGTATGTGTGATCACAGGTGCTTCTGTATCTTCCGGCAATTCATCTAGCTCAATTGGTTTTGTTGGTACTTGAACTGGTTTTACTGTTCCTGGAGAAGGAGCAGCAAGTGTTTCCAACTTTTCCATTTCTGTACCAGAGCTTGGGAATAAATAATGAATGACCGCACCAGTATTATCATTTTCTGACCCTAAATAGCTTGCGGATACAATTTCAGAATTTGTATTGTCTTTTATAACGATGGCACGGTTTCCACCGTTTGCGAATCCCGGGAATACATCCTTAAATTCAACAACATTTTCACTCGTTAAAGTTAATTCATAGTTTTGATTAAATTCAGCAAGTTCACGACTCCCATTATTGAACCAGAAAATGAGTGTTTCTTGTGGCTCAATAGTCGTAGGGGGAATTTGAAACATCACTTCATTCCCAGTATCCGTATACTTATAGATAAAAGAATAGTTTGTTAATGAGAGTGGTTGATTCGTATTATTATAGAGTTCAAAATACTCGTAATAATCAGTTCCACCGCCTTTTGAGTTTGGTGAAATTTCCGTGATAAGTAATGGTCGATCACTAGTTGTTTCCTCAGGGACTTCTACTTTTATTTGATATTCTTCTGTTTTAGAGGAATTGATTCCATCTGTTGCTTCAATATAGTACGTGATGTCAGATTGTACACTTGCTGCTGGAATTTCTGCTGAAAAGCTACTATTATCTTCACTATCAACATTCATTTGTACCGATTGATAATTTTCTTCATTCTCCACTTTAAAATAAAGAGTTACAGAAGAAACAGCTTCATTATCTGTCACCGCGGCATTAATGTTTATAGTGTTAAGCGCTTGCGATTCTGTTACAGCAGTATGCGTAATAACTGGCGCCTCTGAGTCTAAAGAAACCTCTTTCATTTCAACTGGCTGTTCAGGTACTTGGGCAGATTCGATAATTCCCGGCGTCGGTTGTCCCATTACTTCAAGCTTGTCCATAGCAGTCTGACCAGGAATATATTTATATTGAACAACCATACCTTCATTATCAGTTTCATTAGGTAGATATGCTGCAGAAGTGATTTCATTTCCTTCCTTGTCCTTTATCACAGCTGCACGATTTCCACCATTTGCAAAGCCAGGAAACTCGTCCTTGTATTGAATAATTTGATCTTCTTTTAGCGATAAACCAAAGTGGTTGTTAAAGTCATCTAAAGCTAATCCGTTATTATTAAACCAAAAAACAAGGGTTTCTTGCGGTTCAATAGTCGTGGCTGGTACTTTAAACTCTTTTTCTACTCCGGTATCTGTATACCTGTAAATAAAGGCATAGTTTGTTAATGGTAATGTTTGGTTTGTATTGTTATAAACTTCGAAATACTCAAAGCTATCTGTACCCTTTGAATTTGGGGAGATTTCTGTTATTAGTAAGGGTGAGTTTAGGTTAAAATCCTCTTCAACGTCTAGTGACGCATTTTCCTCTTGTTCTACTTCCTTCGTTTCTACTGGTGGTAAATCCTCTTCAAGCTCTGTTTGAGGATTTTCTTGTGGAGTTGTTTCTTGTTCATTAGAAGTTTGCGGTTCATCTTGTCGTTCTGTTTCGTTTAATGGAGGGTCTTCTTTGACAACTTCCTCTGTTTCTTGTTGTTGCTCTTCTTCTTTGACAGCTTGCTCAGTTTCTTCCTTCACATCATTGTTCACTGCTCCATCATCTTGTTGAGGCTGATTCAACTCTTTTTCTGTTGTTTGTTCAGCTGTTGTTTCTGTTTGATCCGATACATTTGAGCTAGTCTCTTCAGCTAGTTCCTCAGCCTGAATGGTTTTTACAGGAATGACTGATAAAAAATTCGAAAGCATTATAACTGCCATGCAGACAAATAAAAACAATTTTTTTAGATTTTTCTTTACGATTCGCTTCCCCATAGCTTCCTCCCTATAATATGTAGTGGTCTATGTCAATGCTAATCGAAATTTGTAAAAGGAATTTTAACAGAATGTTAAGGTTTCTAATTTTTTTGTTAAATTATGTAAAATTGAATTTACAATTCAGATAGGAATGTAACAGATACTTAAAGATTGTGTTTTTATTGTCGGTAACATGTAATAATTATGACGTTTGTTCCTCCCTCCTGTTTTCCGTAGTTCGACGTATTTACACACTTTTACAGGCATACCAGACAAACACCTTGGGAGAAAACATTCATATTACCAAGTCATATTGGCAAAACCCTTAGATTTTATACTTTCTGATTAAAATAAAAAAACCTACGCCTTCTGTTTAAGGCATAGGTTTCTTATAAATTAACAGCACTATTTTGTTTCTTAAAGGTTTTTACAGGTGCACCGGGCACTTCATGGTGATGTCTACATCTAGGCTCATACGATTCTGAGGCACCTACAAGAATGATCGGATCATCATATGAAGCTGGCTCTCCATTGATTAATCTTTGAGTACGGCTTGCTGGCGACCCACAAACAGAGCACACAGCTTGTAGCTTTGTTACAGATTCTGCAAGAGCCATGAGCTTAGGAACAATACTGAATGGCTCACCTCTAAAATCTTGATCTAAACCGGCAGCTATTACCCGGTAGCCTTGATTAGCTAAAATCGTCAATACATCGGCAATTTCCTCATCAAAAAACTGCACTTCATCAACCGCAATCACATCTGTTATTTCTGTAATATGATCAAAAATTTCTTTTGAGCTTGAGATTGGCTTGCATACGATCGCAGTACCATTATGAGATACGACATTCTCTTCGCTATAACGATTATCTATAACTGGCTTAAACACTTTTACCTCTTGCTTCGCAAATGTTGCCCGCCTTACTCTTCGAATGAGCTCTTCAGATTTGCCTGAGAACATACTTCCGCAAATGATTTCAAGCCATCCGCTTTGCTTCATTACATACATGAAACGGCCTCTCCCTTCGTTGTCAAACTCAATGAGCTAATTGACTATACCGACCCCTGGTACATTATCCATCTATTTTCACATGTTTTTTCAACATGATGATATCCGCGTAAACCCCTACTGATATATGTAGGATATCCTATTTTTTGCATCTAAATCGCAAAAGTAGGCGTGAAAAAACAGGCAAGCGCAGTTTCGTCTTGCCTGTTAGGAAAAACCTTATTGTTGTTGTGACTTAAGGCCGTATTTTTTATTGAATTTATCTACACGTCCACCTGCATCTGCAAATTTTTGACGTCCAGTGTAGAATGGATGGCACTCAGAACAAACCTCAACTTTGATCTCTTTGTTAGTAGATCCAGTTTCGAATTCGTTACCACAAGCACATGTCACCATAACCTTATTAAAGTTTGGATGAATTCCTGTTTTCATTCTTTTCATCTCCTTCCGCCCTGAATCATTCGAAACAGAGTTATATATCTAGGGGTTAAACTCGTCCAATTAACGAACCATTCCTAGAAAAGCACATGATGAAATTATAACAAGCAAGAGAACTAAAATCAAGCTGAAGTTAAATATTACTAAAAAAGCGCAAACGCCTTGATCAGCCCCGACCAGCATAAGACGATTTAAAATAGAAAGCGTCCTTTGCCTTCAATTCTAAATTGGCTTATGACCTCGAGGGGCTAGGCGTTGGAGCTAGACATTAAGCGCAAACGCCTTGGTCAGAAACCTATTGTCTATTTCTTACACCTTTCATTTCCGCATCTAAATTGCTAAAGAATTCCTCGTTTGACTTTGTTTGACGAAGCTTGCGAAGGAATTTTTCAACGAATTCCGGTGTATCTGTCATTGACTTACGAATCGCCCACAGCTTATCAAGATGATCTTTAGGGATAAGAAGTTCTTCTTTACGTGTTCCCGAGCGGCGAATATCAATTGCAGGGAAAATACGTTTTTCAGCTAATGAACGGTCAAGATGAAGCTCCATATTACCTGTTCCTTTGAATTCTTCATAAATGACGTCATCCATACGTGAACCCGTATCAACTAAAGCAGTCGCAAGAATTGTTAAGCTTCCGCCTTCTTCAATATTACGCGCAGCTCCAAAGAAGCGTTTTGGACGATGGAACGCTGCTGGGTCAATACCACCAGATAGTGTACGGCCACTTGGCGGAATAACCAAGTTATATGCACGCGCTAAACGAGTGATACTATCCATTAAAATGATAACATCTTTCTTATGTTCAACTAATCTCATAGCTCGTTCAAGGACAAGCTCTGCTACCTTAATGTGGTTTTCAGGTACCTCATCAAACGTTGAACTAACAACATCTCCTGCAACAGAACGCTCAATATCTGTTACTTCCTCAGGTCTTTCATCAATTAACAAGACGATAAGCTCTGCTTCAGGGTTGTTTGTTGTAATGCTGTTAGCGATTTCTTTTAGCAGCATCGTTTTACCGGCTTTAGGTGGTGCCACGATTAGACCACGCTGTCCAAATCCAACAGGGGCGATGACGTCCATAATTCTAGTTGATAAATAATTTTGTTTTGTTTCAAGAAAAATTTGTCTATCTGGATATAGAGGAGTTAGTGCTGGGAAGTGAACACGTTCCTTAGCTGTTTCTGGGTCTTCTCCATTTACAGCTTCTACATGTAATAAACCATAATAGCGTTCGTTTTCTTTAGGAGGGCGTACCTTTCCTGAAACCTTATCACCATTTCGTAGATCGAAACGTCTAATTTGTGAAGCAGAAATATAGATATCCTCTGAGCTAGGCGAATAATTAATCGGTCTTAAAAAACCAAATCCTTCAGATTGGATTATTTCTAAGACACCTTCCATAAATAATAAATCCTCTTGCTCTGCATTTGCTTTTAGGATTGCAAAAATTAACTCTTTTTTCGTTAACTTGCTGTAATAAGAAACCTTATATTGACGCGCAAGCTCATATAATTCTTTCAATTTCATATGTTCCAATGAAGAAATTGAAACCTGACTCATAAAAACACCACTCTTTTTCATTTTTCAATTCTTAAACTTTTCACCTATCAATGTTCAAACTCAATTCAAATATGAGAACCTGGCTAGTAGCAAATTTTAGAGTTTGCCAAACTGTTGCACTAACGAAGAAAAAACTAGTACGTTTTTGGATAGAGAAGGAAATGAAGGTGAGCTTGAAGTAGATTTTGTAGTTTTCATTTCAATGCAGCACTCTTTATTTTTACCCTATTTCAAAGATTTAATCAATCATTTTTGGAAGTTCTATTTTTAGTAAGAGGTAATATGTGAAGTAACGAAGTCTAGTAAATCAAGGGTAAAGACATTGTTCACCCTTGATTCTATATTATTTTTTTAAGAATTCTGTAGCTGTTCGATCTCTTTTTCTGTCATCTTTTCTCGCCAAATCGTCGCGCCAAGTCCTGTTAATTTTTCTTCTAACTGACTGTATCCACGATCAATATGCTCTAAACCAGTGATTTCCGTTATCCCATCTGCCATTAAACCTGCACATACTAATGCAGCACCCGCTCGTAGATCACTAGCCTTCACTTTCGCGCCCTGAAGCCTCGTTGGACCGGAAACAATAGCTGATCTTCCTTCAACCTTTATCTTAGCACCCATTCTTCTCAGTTCATCAATATGTTTAAAACGAGCGGAATAAATCGTATCTGTAACAACACTCGTTCCTGTTGCCTTTGTCAAAAAGGATGTGAATGGCTGCTGAAGATCTGTTGGAAAACCTGGATAGACTAGCGTTTTAATGTCAACTGCTTTTAATTCCTTTTGACCACCAACAATTAAAATTTGATCATTGCTAGTTTCGATATGCAATCCCATTTCTCTTAGCTTCGCAATTAAGGATTCTAAGTGCAATGGAATGACATTATCAATCATCACTTCTTTTCCCATTGCAGCACCGATAATCATATACGTACCTGCTTCGATACGATCAGGAATGATAGAATGACGGCAGCCGTGTAGCCTCTCGACACCATCGATTCTGATTACATCCGTTCCGGCCCCTTTAATTCGCGCACCCATGCTTGTTAGTAACGTGGCTACGTCGATAATCTCGGGTTCTTTTGCTGCATTTTCTATAATCGTTCTACCTTTTGCTAATACAGCTGCAAGCATAATATTAATGGTTGCCCCAACACTTACCACATCTAAATAAATACGAGCACCTTTTAACTCATCTGCACGTAAGTAAATAGCTCCTTGCTCATTAGTAATTTGAGCACCTAACGCCTCAAACCCCTTTATATGCTGGTCAATAGGTCGAGGGCCTAAATGGCATCCACCAGGAAGGCCAATAACTGCCTTTTTAAACCTCCCGAGCATTGCCCCCATTAAATAATAGGAAGCTCTAAGCTTTTTCACTTTCCCATTAGGTAAAGGCATGGAAATCATAGCTGAAGGATCAACAATCATTTCATTGTTCTTTAGCTCTACCTTTCCCCCAATTTCTTCTAACAAATCACCTAAAATATTGACATCAGAAATGTTTGGTAGTCCCTCAATTGTCACAGGAGATTCAGCGAGTATTGTCGCTGGAATAAGCGCTACTGCACTATTTTTAGCTCCACTAATTGAGACGGTACCTTTTAGTAAATCGCCACCGGCAACTTTTAATTTTTCCATGTTAGTCTCCCTTCTAAGAAGTTGACCTTTCCGGAAAGAACACGGGCGAAGCTGTTTGTATGCCTGCATCACTATGTACACGTCACACGTCCATCATGTTTTCCGAATTAAAACATCTTGTCAACATTAATTTCGATATTAGGGTCAAGCTGTTTATCTATTTTATTGCCCTTAATTCTCATGTAAATACATGAGATTCATACTTATGTGCGAATTTCGAGCAAAATTAATTGAACTTCCTCCTATTATTAAACCATCTATTAGGCTGGACAACAATGTTTTACTATAAAGAAATATTACTTTTCATCCTTTTATACGGACTGGTTGTGGTTTTTTTTCATAAGCGGATTTTGAAAAAAGATAGAAAGCTGTTCCTGCATTCTACTTCAACCTATTAGTTAAAATGTGTTGAAAGAGCCTTTTTATTTTATGTGGATTTGATCATATGAAGAACGACCGTAGGGTTTAAGAAAAGCGCAATCGCCTTGAACAGCTTCGGGCAATGAATCGCAATTGAATGGAAGACGCATTAATCAAATGTGACTAGACCTCTAAATACAGAATTTTATCATCTCTAGTCTTAAAAAACGAAAACGGACAAGCAGAAGCGAGTCCGTTTATCTATTAGTCTATCAATTTTAGTCATCTAGGTAAAGGATTAGAAGGATTCAATACAATTGTTAGCGCTTACCTTTTATTTAGAATATAACCGCCTCTAAAGATAAAGGCGGCCATATCCTAATTCGTTAATTGAATTATGCTTTATTAGAAGAACCAAATTCACGCATTTTACCCATAACTGTTTCTTTAATTGCGTCACGAGCTGGTCCTAAGTATTTACGTGGATCATATTCATCTGGTTTAGCAGCTAGCACTTCACGAACTACTTTTGCAGAAGCAATTTGGTTCTCAGTGTTAACGTTGATTTTAGCTGTACCGAAAGAAATAGCTTTTTGGATATCCTTTGTAGGAATTCCAGTACCACCGTGAAGAACTAATGGCATATCTGTTAGGTTAGCGATTTCTTCCATTTCTTTGTATCCTAGGTTTGGTTCACCTTTGTAAGGTCCGTGAACAGAACCTAGTGCTGGTGCAAGACAGTCAATACCAGTGCGTTTAACTAGCTCATTACACTCCTGTGGATCAGCATAGATTACGCCTTCTGCAATAACGTCATCTTCTTGTCCGCCAACTGTTCCAAGCTCAGCTTCTACAGATACACCTTTAGAATGAGCGTACTCAACAACTTTAGAAGTTGTTTCAACGTTTTCTTCGAATGGGTGATGTGAAGCATCGATCATAACAGATGTAAATCCAGCATCAATTGCTTCTTTACATTTGTCAAAGCTTGAACCGTGATCAAGGTGAATTGCCACAGGAACAGTAATTTTGTAATCCTCAAGTAGACCTTCAACCATTTTCACAACAGTTTTGAATCCACCCATGTAACGTGCTGCACCTTCAGAAACACCAAGAATAACTGGTGATTTCTCTTCTTCAGCTGCTTGTAGGATTGCTTGAGTAAACTCAAGGTTATTTAAGTTAAATTGACCTACAGCATATCCTTCACTTTTTGCTTTCTTAAGCATTTCTGTCATTGAAACTAAAGGCATGTTGAAAATCCTCCTAATAGACCCTATTTTTTCTAAACAGAAAAGTATATCATACCTAGCATGACCAAATAATTCCCTTATATGTAAACTTCGCATGATCACTTTCCACATCTTCTAGCATACCAATATCTTTACAAAACGGCAACAATTCGACATACATTTGGGTAATATAATGTTACGAGATTCGACAAAAACTGACTAACTTCAAGCTGTATAGTCAATTTAAGAGTAGTATTTCCCTCTTATATGTACTTGTATTAGTTCGCTTTAAGAGGTAAATACTTTTTTACTGCATCACGAATCTCATCAATATCGAAAGGCTTAGCGAAATGAGTAAGTGCGCCTAAATCCTTTGCTTCCTGAATCATATCTAGCTCACCATAGGCTGTCATGATGATAACACGAATATCCGGATCTACTACCTTCATTCTTTTTAAAATTTCTATACCGTCCATACCAGGTATTTTCATATCCAGTAAAACTAAATCTGGAGAGTGATTTTCAACGATTTCTAGAGCTTGAAACCCGTTCGCTGCTTGAAATGTTTGATATCCTTCTTTTTGAAAAACTTCATTTAATAAAATACGAATTCCATACTGGTCGTCAACGATTAATATTTTTTCTTTTAACATCATCCATACTCCTCTTTTTTTATAATAAGGCTTTACTAGGTTAGAAAAGCCCGAAACTTCCGCTCAGCTTTATTTTCAATAGGTTACAAAAGTTTCTTTCACTAGTCGAAAGGTAATCTCTTACCTACATAATCTTATCTCCTAAATACAAGTTCGTCTCAAATTTATATTTCCCTGCATGTTTCCCGTTTATTTTCTCGACAATTTCTGCCCAATTTGTCATATCATGGGCATTTTATGCTCTTTTAAACTTATAATCCTATTATTTCCTCTATTTCACGTGAGATTTTCCCCGAAGACTGTTAGCTTTCTTCTCTATCTCATTAACGCTATAATAAACCATACAGGAGAAAGGAGATAGTCTCTCATGATGAAAATTTTCACAACCCAATTAACTGGACATTTAAATCGAATCTTAGACCAAGAGGAATTGAATATAGAGGATAGCGCTAGATTGCTTGCTCAAGCATTAATCGGTGAAGGAACATTGTACATCTATGGACACCAGGAGCTCCATGGCATTTTATTTGAAGCAAAAAATAGTAGTGAGCCGCTTGATAGAACAGAGGCACTTTTTGACAACAATGGAGTAATGAAAAAACTCGGTCAGGAAGATCGTGTTCTTCTCTTTTCATATCGTTCAACAGACTCTGACTCAATTTCACTGGCTAAAACTTTAACAGAAATGGGTATTGCAACTGTTGGGGTATCTGCTGTTATCAAGGGTGAAGAGCCAGGATTACAAGCAATTACTGATTTTCATATCGATACAAAACTACGTCAGCCTCTTATACCTGGCGATGACGGTGAAAGATACGGCTATCCAGCGCTCATGACGTCTCTTTATGTTTATCATGCATTAAATTTCACAATTAAAGAAATTTTGAATGAGTATGAGGAAGAGCTGTAAAAAAACTCATTAGCAAAAGGTCAGCCATTCACGAACGGTTAAGAATGGCTGATCCACTAATCATTATTTATGTATAATTTCGCTTGATTCCCTTATTACAAGCTCTGTATCAATAAGCACAGGCTTTAATTCTGATTTGCCGTTAATTAAATCATTTAACATCTGTGCGGCAAATTTACCCAGCTGTTCTTTATTTTGCTTAACTGTTGATAACTTAGGCCTACTATAACGACATGCATCAATATCATCACATCCAATGACTGATATATCGCCTGGAACGGTTAACCCC
>JAPSLU010000064.1 GCA_031180405.1 Bacillus sp. (in: firmicutes)
CTCGAGGTCATAAGCCACAAATGAATTGAAGACAAAGGACGTCTTCTATTCAATTGCGTTTTATTTGCCCGAGGCTAACCACGGTGCTTGCGCTTTTCGAATAAGGGGGAGATTACATATATGAGTAATCCTAAAATTGTTGTCATTGGCAGTATCAACATGGATCTTGTTACACAAACCAACACTATTCCAAGAGTAGGAGAAACGGTTCTGGGTGAAAACTTCATCACGGTTCCAGGTGGAAAAGGGGCAAATCAAGCAGTTGCGGCTGCGAAATTAGGGGCTGATGTTACATTACTAGGCTGTGTTGGAGATGATGCATTTGGAACGGAATTAACGCAGCACTTACAACATCAAGGTGTTTGTACAGAGTACATCCAGACAGTCCCAACAACTTCCACAGGTGTCGCATCAATAACCTTATCTGAAGGTGACAATAGTATCATTGTTGTTCCAGGTGCCAACCATCAACTGACTCCTGCAATCGTCCAGCAAAATGAAAAACTCATAGCGAGTGCTGATATCTTATTACTACAATTAGAAATTCCGTTAGAAAGCGTCGTTCAAGCAACCGAATTAGCCCAAAAGCATAAAGTGCCGGTCATTCTAAATCCAGCACCTATGCAGAGTTTACCGAAACGTTTAATCCTCCAGGCAACCTACATCACGCCAAATGAACATGAATTAGAAAGTCTTTTGTCTACGTCCAATTTTTCAAAAGAAGACACAGAAGCTTTAAAACAAAAAAGCATTGTCACTATAGGGGCAAAAGGAGTTCATCTCTATCAGAGTGGTAAGGAGCAGCATATTGCCGGATACCAAGTAGAGGCAGTTGATTCAACAGGAGCGGGGGATACGTTTAATGGGGCATTGGCCGTTTCTCTTAGTAATGGAGTCACATTAATCGAGTCTTGTCAGTTTGCTAATGCTGCAGCTGCTCTTTCTGTCACAAAGCTCGGTGCACAATCTGGGATGCCAACAAAAAAAGAAGTTGAAAAGTTCCTTCAATCGTAGAGTATAAGCAGTGCCGGTATTCTAAATGGCACTGCTTATATTCTATTTTCGTTTATCCCAAAAAAAATTGTTGGAATGATAAAGAAAAGGAGTTTATATTCCTGAATTTGCCTATAATAAAATGACCAACTACGTATTAAGACAATTTCCAACCCGGTTGTACCTCATACTATTTAGTGCTAAAATGAAAGGTATATACATAGTAAAAGATCATTTCACTCTAAACACAGAGGAGCGTATTAAATGCTTGGAATTTTGAATAAGGTGTTTGATTTTAACAAACGTGCGTTAAATCGTTATGAAAAGATGGCAGATCAAATTGATGCGTTAAGCGGTCAAATGAGTGCCCTATCTGATGAGGCGTTAAAAGCAAAAACAGAAGAATTTAAAGGTCGTGTGGCGAAAGGTGAATCGCTGGATGATTTATTAATAGAAGCGTTCGCGGTTGTTCGTGAAGCAGCGAAGCGTGTGCTGGGGTTACACCCATATAAAGTACAGTTAATGGGGGGTATTTCCTTACATGAAGGAAATATTTCTGAGATGAAAACAGGGGAAGGGAAAACGTTAACTTCCACTATGCCTGTTTATTTAAATGCGCTTTCTGGTGAAGGTGTACATGTTGTTACGGTCAATGAATACTTAGCGAGCCGTGATGCACATGAAATGGGGCAACTTTTTGATTTCTTAGGACTAACAGTAGGGCTTAACTTAAATTCGTTAAATAAGGATGAAAAACGTGAAGCATATGCTGCAGATATTACGTATTCCACGAATAATGAATTAGGATTCGATTACTTACGTGATAACATGGTTCTTTATCGTGAACAAATGGTTCAGCGTCCATTGAATTTTGCTGTAATCGATGAGGTTGACTCGATCTTAGTCGATGAAGCAAGAACCCCACTTATTATTTCAGGGCAAGCAGCAAAATCAACAAAGCTGTATATTCAAGCTAATGGATTTGTTCGTCATCTGAAACAAGAAGAAGAATTCACTTATGATGTGAAAACGAAAGCAGTTCAGTTAACAGAGGAAGGTATGACAAAAGCCGAGAAAGCATTTGGAATTGAAAATCTTTATGATATTTCACATGTTGCTCTTCTTCACCATATCAACCAAGCGTTAAAAGCTCAGTTTGTAATGCAAAAAGACGTAGACTATGTTGTTGAAGAAGGTCAAGTGGTCATTGTTGACTCGTTCACAGGTCGTTTGATGAAAGGACGTCGCTATAGTGATGGTCTTCACCAAGCAATTGAGGCAAAAGAAGGCCTTGAAATTCAAAATGAGAGCATGACCCTGGCAACGATCACGTTCCAGAACTACTTCCGTATGTACAAGAAGCTATCTGGTATGACAGGTACAGCGAAAACGGAAGAAGAAGAGTTCCGTAATATTTACAACATGCAGGTTGTAGCCATTCCAACGAACCAACCGGTAGCTCGTGATGACAGAGCAGACTTAGTATACCGCTCAATGGAAGGAAAATTCCGTGCTGTTGTCGAGGAAGTTAAGCAGCGCTATGACTTAGGTCAGCCGGTCCTTGTTGGTACAGTTGCTGTTGAAACGTCTGAATTAATCTCTCAGCTTCTTAAGAAAAAGGGTGTACCGCATCATGTGTTGAATGCAAAAAACCATGAAAAAGAAGCCGAAATCATTGAAAACGCAGGTCAACGTGGAGCCATTACGATCGCAACAAACATGGCTGGTCGTGGTACAGATATCAAGCTTGGCGAAGGTGTTCGCGAGCTAGGTGGTTTAGCTGTTATTGGAACAGAGCGTCACGAATCACGTCGTATTGATAATCAGCTTCGTGGACGTTCAGGTCGTCAAGGTGATCCAGGTATTACACAATTCTACCTTTCGATGGAAGATGAATTAATGCGTCGTTTCGGATCTGAAAACATGATGAATATGATGGATCGTCTTGGTATGGATGATACTCAGCCAATTCAAAGTAAAATCGTGTCACGTGCAGTTGAATCAGCTCAAAAACGTGTGGAAGGTAATAACTTTGATGCGCGTAAACAGCTCCTTCAATATGACGATGTTCTTCGTCAGCAACGTGAAGTTATTTATAAGCAACGTTTCGAAGTGCTTGATTCTGAAAACCTTCGTGAAATCGTTGAGAAAATGTTAAAATCAACAATCGAGCGTGCAGTTGCTATGTACACACCTCGAGATGAAGTAGAGGAAGAGTGGAATCTTGAAGGCATTCTTGACTTTATGAATGCGAATATACTTCAAGAGGATGAGCTTACAATCGGAGATCTTCGCCGTAAAGAGCCAGAAGAGATGGTTGAACTAATTAATAACAAAGCCATTGCTCATTACAATGCGAAGGAAGAAGACTTTGGCGAAGAGCAAATGCGTGAGTTTGAAAAGGTTATTCTTCTTCGTGCGGTTGATTCAAAGTGGATGGATCATATTGATGCAATGGATCAGCTCCGCCAAGGTATTCATTTACGTGCATACGGTCAAAACGATCCATTACGTGAATACCAAATGGAAGGCTTTGCGATGTTTGAGAACATGATCGCGTCAATTGAAGAAGATGTAGCAAAATATATCATGAAAGCTCAAATCCGTAACAACCTTGAACGTCAAGAAGTTGCCCAAGGTCAAACAGCTGTTCATCCAAAAGAGGGTGACGAAGCACCAAAAAAGAAACCAACTCGTAAAGTCGTAGAAATCGGCCGCAATGACGCTTGTATTTGCGGAAGTGGAAAAAAATATAAAAACTGCTGTGGACAATAACTAGATTTTAGTAGTAGTTACAGTATATAATAAACAATTATTAAAGAAGAGAGAGGTAAAGTAACCTCTCTCTTGTTTGCGAGTAAATAGCGACTGTGATATAAATTTATGATCTTACGATGTAAGTAGCAATAAGTTGATGGAGCGGAAGGTTGCGAGACTCCTGCGGGAGATGTGGGACAGGTGAGACCCCACAGGCGCAATGCGCCGAGGAGGCTCACCGCCCACCCAAGGAAGAATGGCTCTATGAAAAATCCGGAATTTGGGATTTTTCAATATTCTTCCCCGCGGAAAGCGAGCAACCTGTAGCGGAAATCAACGGCCAATTTTAAAGACCAAAAACTGGAGTGAACAAAATGGAATTAGTAGAAATTCGACAAGAGCTTGAAAAAACAGCTAAACGTTTAGCGGACTTTAGGGGGTCTCTTTGACCTCGATATAAAAGAAGCAAGAATTCAGCAGCTTGAAGCACAAATGACAGCCCCAGACTTCTGGGACAGCCAAAACGCAGCACAAGCAATTATCAATGAAACAAACGCACTAAAAGAAATGGTCGACCAGTTCCACAACCTAAACGAATCTTACGAAAATCTTCAGCTAACATATGAACTTGTAAAAGAAGAAGAAGACGAAGATCTGCAAGCTGAACTAGTGTCAGAATTAAAAGACCTAGTTTCACAACTAAACGACTTTGAACTTCAACTTTTATTAAGCGAGCAACATGATAAAAACAACGCAATTTTAGAGCTTCACCCGGGTGCCGGTGGTACAGAGTCTCAAGACTGGGGCTCTATGCTTCTTCGTATGTATACTCGTTGGGCAGAGAAAAAAGGCTTTAAAGTTGAGACATTGGACTACTTACCTGGTGATGAAGCAGGAATCAAAAGTGTTACGCTTTTAATCAAAGGTCATAACGCTTATGGCTATTTAAAAGCAGAAAAAGGGGTTCATCGTCTTGTTCGTATTTCTCCATTTGATTCATCAGGTCGTCGTCATACCTCTTTCGTATCTTGTGAGGTTATGCCAGAGTTTAATGAAGAAATTGACATCGAAATTCGTACAGAGGATCTAAAAATTGATACGTACCGTGCAAGTGGAGCGGGTGGACAGCATATCAATACGACAGACTCTGCTGTTCGTATTACACATACACCAACGAACATTGTTGTTACCTGTCAAACAGAGCGTTCACAAATTAAAAACCGTGAACGTGCAATGAAAATGCTTCAAGCTAAACTTTACCAAAAGCGTATTGAAGAACAAGAAGCTGAGTTAGCTGAAATCCGTGGCGAACAAAAGGATATCGGCTGGGGAAGCCAAATCCGTTCGTACGTTTTCCACCCATATTCAATGGTTAAGGACCATCGTACAAACACAGAAATTGGTAACGTACATGCAGTCATGGATGGAGAACTTGATCCATTTATTGATGCGTTCTTACGTTCAAAGCTTTCATAAAGTGAAACATGAGAAATCACACAAATATTTGTGTGATTTTTTATTTTTTGCCATTTTTCATTTTTGGAAAACCATGTAATAATAAATATGCTTAAGCAAAATCAAAAGAGGAGGTGATGAAAGTGGAAAAGCTAATTTTGGATATTTTACTAGAATTACAAAAGAATATGAAAATTGTAAAGTCTGATGTTAGTGGATTAAAGATAGATGTAAAAGAACTAAAGACAGACGTAGGTGGATTAAAAACAGATGTAAGTGAACTAAAGACAGACGTAGGTGGATTAAAAACAGATGTAAGAGAACTAAAGATAGACGTAGGTGGATTAAAAACAGATGTAAGCGGACTAAAGACAGACGTAAGTGGATTAAAAACAGATGTAAGAGAACTAAAGACAGATGTGAGTGGATTAAAAACAGATGTAAGAGAACTAAAGACAGATGTGAGTGGATTAAAAACAGATGTAAGGGAACTAAAGACAGATGTGAGTGGATTAAAAACAGGTGTAAAAGAACTAAAGACAGACGTGAGTGGTTTAAAAACAGATGTCCATGGAATCAAAGAAACTGTAGACAGAATAGAATCTTCGCAAACGAAAGATGTTATTTCATTATTAAAGCTGATAAACAAGAAAACAGACAATGACTTTCATTATTTGGACAATCGTATAACGAATGTTGATAAGAGGCTCTTCATCCTTGAAAAACAAGATGAGAAGTAATTTAAAAGGCTATATAAAAATAGATTAATTAAACCAAATCATAACGCCGCAAAACCGCGACGTTTTTTATATTATAAAAAACAACCACCCCTTTAGTATCTCCGTGTAAAATTTGCTCGTCCTGCAAAAACTATCCATAATTTCTTTACCTCATTACCACGTTATCTAACTGTTATTCACACACAAAACATCCAGTGCTATACTCATCTTGGATATAGGATAAATCGCTGTGTGGATAGGGAGGACAAAGGTTTGAACATGAAAAGAAGATATAACGAAAATCCTAAGATTGAAAAAATTCTAGAATACATTTACATATTAGTTGGCTCAGCGTTTGTGGCTATCGGTTTTAATTTATTTTTACTGCCAAATCGAATTGCATCAGGAGGGGTAAGCGGAATAAGTACGATATTCGATGCGACTTTTGGACTTGAGCCTGCCTATGTTCAGTGGGCTTTCAATATACCTTTATTTATCGCTGGTGTCATACTACTAGGGAAACAATTTGGATTTAAAACGCTAATAGGTACTATATTTGTCCCCTTTGTCGTTTATCTTACAAGAAATTGGGAGCCGGCAACGATGGATCCATTGCTTGGATCACTATTCGGAGGAATTTGTATCGGTCTTGGTCTTGGCATAGTATTTCGAGGAAAGGCTTCGACAGGTGGAACCGATCTCGCCGCGCAGATTATACATAAGTTCACTGGTCTATCTCTTGGCACATGTGTCGCGTTAATTGACGGATTAATTGTGTTGGCAGCTGCCTTTGTGTTCGATATTGAAAGAGGTCTTTATGCATTAATTGGATTATATGTGACAAGCAAGACGATTGATATTGTCCAAATTGGCTGGGGTCGTTCGAAAATGACAATGATCATAACGAATAAGCAACAAGAAGTGCAGAATGCAATTCTTCATGAGATCGATCGAGGAGTCACAAGGCTTGCGGCACATGGAGGATTTACAAATAATGAACGACCGGTGTTAATGTGTGTGGTTGACCAAACAGAATTCACAAAATTGAAACAACTTGTACGGAATATCGATCCACATGCATTTGTCACCGTAACCGATGCTTCTGAGGTGTTAGGTGAGGGTTTCAAACGGGTATAGTTAGGTTATAATATCCTTGGATTGGAATTTTTACCATTATTGTGATTGCAAGGAGTGGCTGTCATGAAAACAAAATTAATAGTCTTATTACTAGGCACGGCACTTGTACTTAGTGCGTGTGGAGGCAATGAGCAACAAACAGATGAAACTGAAACGACTGATGGTGGACAAACAACGGAAACGGCTGGCAATGCTGAGGAAATCGTTCAGCAAAGCTGTATCGGCTGTCATGGTCGGGAACTTGAAGGTGGGGCAGGTCCAAACCTAACAGAGGTTGGAGCGAAATATAGTCAAGAGGGAATTAAAAACATTATTATTAACGGACAAGGAAGCATGCCAAAAGGATTACTAAATGATGCAGATGCTGATGTTGTAGCAGCTTGGTTAGCTGAGAAAAAATAAAAATACGAGTGAAAGGGATAGCCATATGGTTATCCTTTTCTGCTTTTTTTACACTGTTACATTATACCAAAATCCCCCTAAAAACCCCTTATATTTCAACGATTCGACGGCTCTTCTTATGAATGAAACAAAAATGTAATATAATTTAGTCTATATTTGCCGAAATTTGATGGTATAATTATTTTTGTAGTTTTAAGACGAGGAGTTGCTATGTCTATTTAGACGACATTTATCGACAATAAATGACATGGTTTCAAAAAACAACTTTTAGGTGGTTTTTTATGATTGAAATGAAAGAAGTATTTAAAACATATCCGAATGGTGTTTTAGCCATTAATGGTATAGATATAATGATTAACCAAGGCGAGTTTGTATATGTTGTCGGACCAAGTGGTGCGGGGAAATCAACATTTATTAAAATGATGTATCGTGAAGAAAGGCCTTCAAGTGGAAAGATTGTCATTAATGGTGTTGATCTTTCAAACCTGAAAGAATCAAAGGTCCCAATGTTAAGACGCCAAATTGGTGTCGTATTCCAAGATTTTAAACTATTACCTAAGCTAACAGTTTTTGAAAATGTTGCATTTGCCTTAGAAGTAATTGGTGAAAATCAAAAAGCAATAAAAAAGAGAGTGCTAGACGTACTAGATTTAGTTCAGCTCAAACATAAAGCTAGATTCTTTCCTGATGAGCTATCTGGTGGGGAGCAACAACGTGTATCCATTGCTCGTTCTATTGTAAATAATCCTGCCGTAATGATTGCGGATGAGCCAACTGGTAACCTTGATCCAGATACGTCTTGGGAAATTATGCATTTATTTGAAGAAATTAATAACCGTGGCACAACCATCGTCATGGCTACACATAATAAAGAAATCGTAAACACATTAAAGAAGCGTGTTATTGCCGTTGAGGATGGAAAGATTGTGCGTGATGAAGCAAGAGGGGAGTACGGTATTTATGATTAATTCTCTTGGCCGTCATTTACGTGAAAGCTTAAAAAGCTTAGCAAGAAATACATGGATGACCTTCGCTTCTGTTAGTGCTGTAACAGTCACATTAATATTAGTTGGAACATTCCTCGTTATTATGATGAACCTTAATCATGTAGCATCAAATCTTGAAAAAGATGTTGAAATTCGCGTGTTAATTGATGTAACAGCTGATGAAAAAGCACAAGCAACATTAAAAAGTGAGATTGAAAAAATAAGTCAGGTTGATACCATAGTTTTTTCTCCTAAAGAAAAAGAGCTAGAGAACCTAGTTGAAAGCTTGGGAGATGAAGGAAAATCATTTGAGTTATTTGAACAAAACAATCCATTGAATGATGTTTTTGTTGTAAAAGCAAAGGACCCTCTTGATACAAGTGCTGTTGCAGAGAAAATTTCTGCTTTAGATAATGCTTCAAAGGTTCGTTATGGACAAGATCAGGTTGAAAAATTATTCGATGCGATTGGTGTGGCTCGAAATATCGGAATTGGTTTGATCGTCGGCTTAATTTTCACTGCGATGTTCTTAATTTCAAATACAATTAAGATTACGATCATTGCTCGTAAACGAGAAATAGAAATTATGAGATTAGTTGGAGCGACTAATGGATTCATTCGTTGGCCATTCTTCCTGGAAGGACTGTTTCTAGGAGTGCTAGGTGCTGTGATTCCAATTGTGTTAATCAGCATTAGCTATCAATCATTATATACATGGGCGCTTCCTAAGCTTCAAGGGTCGTTTATTGAAGTATTACCATTTAGCCCATTTGTTTTCCAAATATCAGCTCTGTTACTGTTAATTGGTGCATTAATCGGCGTTTGGGGAAGCTTAATGTCGGTTCGTAAATTCTTAAAGGTCTAAACTAGCAATTATTTTAATTGCTAGTTTACTAGCTTTTAAATCTACTAATAGTTGATACATAAAATGAGAGGGAGGGTACATGATGAAAAGAAAGCTACTTACATTTAGCTTGGCTGCTGTAGTTGGGACAAGCGGGTTGTTACTTCCGAATAACCACCTCTTATCCGCCGAAACGCTACAGGAAAAGAAGCAGGAAATTGAACAGAAGCAATCTGATGTTTCATCAAGCCTGAGCGAAAAAGAAAGCCAGATTAGTGAGCTTGAAAAAAAGCAAGCTAAGCTTGATTCCGATATCAAAAAAATTGACACACAATATGCAGAAACAAATGGAAAAATTAGAGCGGAAGAAGAAAAGATTGAAAAAGCCCAAAAAGAAATCGAAGCATTAAAGGTAAAGATTGCAGAAGTAGAGGAACGTATTGCGGAGCGCAATAAACTACTTGAAGATCGTGCGCGTGCACTTCAAGAATCTGGTGGTATGGTTAGCTATTTAGATGTGCTTCTAGGTGCTCAGGACTTTGGTGACTTAGTTGGTCGTGTAAGTGCTGTGACAACAATTGTTGAGGCAGATCGTGAAATTATTAATGCGCATAAAGCTGATATGCAGCTTTTAGAGCAAGCAGAGGCAGATCTAAATAATAAGCTAAAAGAATTAGAGGCAGCTTTAACAGAATTAGAAAGTTTGAAAAAACAACTAGCTGGTCAAAAGCGAAAAAAAGAAGAGCTAATGGGACAGATTTTAGAACAGCATGACGAAGCCATTCATGAAATGCATGAATTAGAAGATGAAGCTGCTTTCTTAAATGAGCAAAAACGTGCGGTTGAAGCGGAAGAAAAACGCCAACAAGAAGAAGCGGCACGAGCAGCTGCTGAAGCTAAGAGAAAGGCAGAAGCTGAGGCAGCCGCCGCTAAGTCTAGCTCATCATCTTCAAGCTCAAATAGCAGCTCAGGATCTTCTCAAAAGCCTGCAGTAACAAGTGGTGGATTCATGTGGCCAGCATCTGGGACATTTACTTCTGGTTATGGGTATCGCAACCATCCTGTTACAGGTGGAAGGAAATTACATTCTGGGATTGATATTGCCAATAGTGCCGATGTTCCGATCGTAGCAGCAGCAAGTGGAACAGTTATTCGTGCGCATTACTCTAGCAGCTATGGAAATGTTGTTTATATTTCTCACAAAATTGATGGACAAGTATATACAACTCTTTATGCTCACCAAGAGACAATATATGTTAGTGCCGGACAATCTGTGTCAAAAGGACAACAAATTGGTATCATGGGTAACACTGGCCGTTCAACAGGTCAACATTTACACTTTGAAATTCATAAAGGTGGATGGAATGGATCATCAAGTTCTGTGAATCCATTAAACTACTTACCATAAACAATACCCAAATAAAAACCTTCTTAAACTCAGTTTAGAAGGTTTTTTCTATTTTGAAGATTTAAAATTTTAAAATTGTGGATAAACGCACAACATCCATTTACAATGCATAACCCGTTGATGAGGTCATAAGTGAATTTGAAATTGAAGGTTAAAGAACGAATTATTTGAAATGGTTTTTATGCTTGTCGGGCCTATACCTTTTAACAATATCATACTTAATATGCCTTACATGATTTGTCCAAGCTTGACATATACTAAAATAGTCTAAAAATAATTGGTTTTACATAACCTGGCTACGTTTGATATAGGAGGTAGAAGATGAATCAGAAAATCACAGCATTGTTAATGACCTTAGCCTTAATTGTTGGAGCAGGTGGTATGTATGTAGGTTTGGAGCTAACAGAAGATAAGCCGGGACAAGAGGCTGAAGCGATTCCGACCTTCGGAGATGTTTTTCAAGCAGAGGAACAAGCAACTGAGTTAGAGGGGTTTGAAAAATTTCAACAAGCACTTGAGCTAATCTCAACAAAATATGTTGAGGAAGTAGACCAAGAGGAGCTTTTAGAGGGCGCAATCCAAGGGATGCTCTCCAAATTAGATGACCCTTACTCTGTTTATATGGATAAAGAGACGGCGAAACAATTTTCTCAGTCGCTTGACTCTTCTTTTGAAGGTATTGGCGCAGAGGTTGGAATGAATAATGGAAAAGTGACGATTGTGTCTCCTTTTAAAGGCTCGCCAGCTGAAAAAGCAGGTCTTCAACCAAACGATCAAATTATAAGTATTGATGGAGAAAATGTGGAAGGTTTAGATCTACACGAAACAGTTTTGAGAATTCGCGGGAAAAAGGGGACTAAGGTTGCTATTGAGGTGCTTCGTCCAAATTCAATGGAAAAGCTAACCTTTGATGTTGTTCGTGATGAAATTCCACTAGAAACAGTCTTTGGATCAATAAAAGATTATCAAGGCAAAAAGGTAGGGTATATCGAGGTTACTTCATTCTCTGAAAACACAGCAGAAGACTTTACAACTACTTTGACAAAACTGGAAAAGGAAAACATTGAAGGTCTTGTCTTAGATGTGCGTGGAAATCCAGGAGGCTATCTACAAAGCGTTGAGGAAATCTTAAAGCAGTTTGTCACAAAGGATTACCCTTATATTCAAATCGAGGAGCGAAACGGTGATAAAAAACGCTATTTCTCAACACTTTCTAAGAAAAAGGATTATCCAGTAACGGTGTTAATTGACAAGGGGAGTGCTTCAGCTTCTGAAATACTTGCTGGTGCTTTAAAAGAAGCATCAGGCTATGACATTGTTGGTGTTACATCTTTCGGTAAAGGAACGGTCCAACAGGCCGTACCGATGGGGGATGGAAGCAATATTAAATTAACCCTTTACAAATGGCTAACACCAGAAGGAAATTGGATTCACAAAAAAGGTGTGGAGCCAACGATTAAAGTGGAGCAGCCAGAATTATACGAAGCAAGTCCACTGCAAATTGAAGAAACATTAGTACCTGATATGAACAATGAACAAGTTAAAACCGCCCAAATTGCATTAAAAGGGCTGGGTTTTGAACCAGGAAGAGAAGACGGTTATTTCAGTGAGGAAACAGAAACTGCTGTAAAAGCTTTCCAACAAACAAATGAACTCCCGATAAGTGGGAAAATTGATCAACAAACTGCCAACACGTTGAATCAAAAAATGGTTGAACTAAGAGGTAAAGAAGAAAACGATGTTCAATTAAAGATGGCGATCAAAGCTTTATTTAAATAACGTGAATAGGAACTGACAACAGGTCGGTTCCTATTTTTTTATGAAGGACGTAAAAACCTGGCTTATTCCGAACGTTATAATTAGATTCATTTTGTCGAACTCGGGAAATTGGGGAGGTTTTTTAACCATGAGAAATTCTAGCCTACATAAGGAGCAGGTATATCAGGAGATTCTTAAAGAGTTAACCGAAAGCAGTTCCGAGCAACCATTTCACTCTAGCTCAAGTAAGCCGATTCGGTTGTTTAGTATGTATATTGCAAATTATACACAAGTAAAAAAGGTTGAAGAAATCAATGAGGAATGTGTAAAGGAATATTTCCGCTATTTACTTCAAAATCATAAACGACTGGCACTAACATTAAGTGATATCAAAAAGTCAATGAAGGTAATTGTTGATTTACTTGATATGGAGGATGATCAATGCTTCAGTGATTTTTCACTTTCAAATAGCAGTCTGTGGGAGAACTTAAAATAAGCATACTCAATTGAACCCTGAGGTGGTAAAATATGAGTAACCTAGTAGAAACGGGTAGAAACAGTAAGGTGGGATTCTGTTTTGGTTGAAAATTGGTTACTAGAGTTACTTTGGGCAATTGGTCGTTTTTTTATCCATCCGCTATTTTATCTCTTTACACTTATTGCATTGGCGCATGGTGTTCTGAGGATTAAGCGCGAAAGAAGGTCTTTTCACATCCGTGTTCAAGACTTATATGAGGAACTGAAATTTACATATACAAAAGGACTTTTAATGGGGCTACTTGTCTCAGTCGTGATTTTTGCACTCGGGATGAGTCTTCCATTTGGTACGGTTGTCATCCTTGCGATCGTAACAGCATTATTAAGCTTTACGTTTCAGCTTCGTTGGCTCTCAGCTGCCTTTACCGTTGGGCTGACATTGCTTTCGGTTATGTTGATTCCGGAAAGCCTGTCTACTTTTTTTGTAGACTTTTCAGAGACAAGCCTTGCCTCTCTTAGCATTTTAGCAGCACTATTACTTGTTGCTGAGGGTATTCTTGTCATTCGGACAGGACATCAGAAGACATCACCTTTTTTAAAAATGAGTACAAGGGGATTAACGATCGGTTCACATCAGGCAAATCGAACATGGATGCTACCACTCCTCCTGCTTGTGCCTGGTGGAACACTCACCTCAACATTACCTTGGTGGCCAGCACTATCGATTAATGGAGAGCCATTTTTGCTGTTGTTCATTCCCTTTTTCTTAGGGTTTAGTCAACGAGTTCAAGGTTCTCTACCACAGGAAAGCATTAAGATCACTGGTTTACGTATCATGTGGCTTGGTGTTTGTACTCTCCTAATTGCGGTTGCAAGTATATGGGTGACACCTTTAGTCTTTGTTTCCGTGTTCTTTGCGATCATTGGTCGTGAATTTATTACAATTCGCCAAAGAATCAACGATGATTCAGCTGCATTCTATTTTTCGAAACGAGACCATGGTCTAATGATATTAGGTATTCTCCCTCAATCACCTGCTGAAAAGATGAACCTGAACGTTGGGGAGATGATCATGAAGGTAAACGGATACTCTGTTCATACAGTGGATGAATTTTACCAAGCCCTCCAAAAGAATCGGGCCTTTTGCAAGCTTGAAGTGATTGATTTCAATGGTGAAATTCGCTTTGCTCAGCGTGCGTTATATGATGGTGAACATCATGAGCTTGGCATATTATTTGTTCAAGAGGATAAGAAGTGGAAAGATGAGGCTGTTTGATTGCAATATATCATATTCATAGGAATCTAAAAACGAGAGGTGTTGCTCTCGTTTTTTATATTTAGAGGGACAGAGGGACGGGGAACCTGTCCCTCTGTCCCTGTGAAAAATTTTTGGTTCAATATTCTTGAAATGAAATGGAGAGAACGGTATTTTTATTATAGTAATATCTGGGAGATGAATGTAGTAATGCTGAAAAAGTTATGGAATAAATATGTTTTCTTGATTATCGCAACAGGTTCCATGTGGTTGAAAACATATATCGTGTATCAAACTAGTTTTGATATAAAAATAGAAAATGCAATGCAATCTTTTATTCTATTTATTAATCCGTTAAGCTTCTTTTTACTGCTATTTGGATTTGGATTATATCTGAAGCAGAGGGCTAGGAATATTTACATAATCGCTGTTAGTACGTTAGGGACGCTGGTATTAATTGCGAATATAAGTTTTTATAGCTTTTACAATGATTTTCTTACGATTCCTGTCTTATTTCAGTCAAGTAATATGGGGGATCTTGATAGTAGTATACAAGAATTAGTAAAGCCAAGCTATTTCCTTATGTTTGTTGATATTCTATTTTTAATATGGTTAGCTAGAAAAAATAAAGATATAGTATATAGCCCTGTGTCTAGTAAGGAAAAAGTTTCTTATTTTCTATTAGTTTGTATGGTTTTCATCGTAAATCTAGGACTAGCTGAGGTACAGCGACCACATTTTTTAACTCGTTCATTTGACCGTGAGATCCTTGTGAAAAACATCGGTATTTTTAATTTCCATATTTATGATGGAGTTGTACAGTCTAGAACAACTGCACAGAGAGCTCTCGCTGATAGTGATGAGCTTGTAGAGATCCAAAACTATATAAATGCCAATCACAAGGAACCAAGTGAAGAGCTTTTTGGTATAGCGAAAGGTCGTAATGTGATTTTTGTTTCATTAGAATCTACGCAAAGCTTTGTGCTGAATGAAACAGTAAATGGTGAGGAAATCACTCCATTTCTTAATGATTTTATGAATGAAAGCTATTATTTTGAAAATTTCTATCATCAAACAGAACAAGGAAAAACCTCAGATTCTGAGTTTCTCGTTGCTAACTCCTTATACCCGCTTGGACGCGGTGCTGTATTTTTCACAAATAGCGATAATGAATATAATACGACAGCTGAAGTCCTGAAGGAGCATAATTATTACTCTGCGACATTCCATGCAAATAATGCAAGCTTTTGGAACAGAGACATTATGTATGAATCGTTTGAGGTGGATAAGTTTTATGATATTAAAAGCTACGACGTAACAAAAGATAATTCATTTGGATGGGGCTTGAAGGATAAGGAGTTTTTCGAACAATCCGTTGATCTTATGAAGCAGTTGCCGCAGCCCTTTTATAGCTATTCTATTACTCTAACAAATCATTTCCCTTTTGAGCTAGAGGAAGAAGATAAACTGATTGATGAATATGATTCAAATAGCGATATATTCAATCGATATATTCAGACGGTTCGGTATCAGGATGAAACACTAAAACGATTTGTTGAGAAATTAAAGGAAGAAGGTCTGTATGAAAACTCTATCATTGTCTTAATGGGAGATCATTATGGAATTTCAGAAAACCATAATGAAGCATTGGCTAAGTTCTTAGGTAAAGATGCTATTACACCATTTGATACGATACAACTTCAACGTGTACCATTTTTTATTCATATGCCAGGTATTACAGATCAATATCCAAAATTAATTTCAGATATTTCAGGACAAATTGATGTAAAGCCGACACTTTTACATTTGTTAGGAATTAATACGACAGGCATGATACAGTTTGGCCAAGATTTATTTTCACCTGAGCGGACACCATTTGCTGTGTTGAGAAATGGAAGTTTCATCACAGAAGATTTTATTTCTGTTTCATCTATATGTTATGACCGTCAAACAGGGGTAGAGGTTGATCGTGAAGGGACATGTGAGGTTTATGAGGACAAGGCCCATGATGCGCTTAGCTTTTCAGATCAAATTATATATGGAGATTTATTAAGATTTTATAATGAAGAAAAGGAAAGTGTGGAGAAATGATTCTCCACACTTTCCTTTTTTCATTAAAGAACTAAATATTTATTTAATGCCTGCTGCAATGTTCCGAGTGTTTCAGTCTTATTGGTAAAAGTGACCCCAACATGGATCATTTTTCTTACTACATCAGATCGTAGCCCCGTGATAACTGAATCACATCCCATCATGGATGAACCATGAATGATTTTTAATAAATGATTGATAACGTCTGCTTCCATATCTGCAATTCCAGATAAATCAATAATTAACGTTTGGATACGTGATTTTCCAATTTCAGTAAGTACTTTTTCTTCTAGGATATTTATCCGGAAATCATCAATTGTTCCTATTAATGGAAGTATACACACGGATGAATTAATTGGAATGATCGGTACAGATAGGTTCTCGACCAGCTTCCTATGTGCCTTAATTAAAGAATCCTTGTATGTAGAATAACTAATAAAGAAACTATTTAAAAACTCATCAATTCGATTATTTATTTCCTTTTCAAGTTCGAAAATATCTTCTGTAATCTTCCCGTTTGTACAGTGGTTATACTCTTTAATCAAAAACCAAACAGACCTACGGATCGCTTGAACCCATTCTAATTTAAATGTTAAATCAATTGAATGTGTTGACCAGGCAATACCTTCTTGCTTTGCAAATAACTGCAGTTCTTTTTCTTTCCCATCAATGATATAACCAACAAGCTTTTTAGCATTATTGACAAGATCAATGTTACCGATCGCTAGAATTTCATCAATCTTGTCTGTTACATTAACAGCCTCTGTTAATAGTCTCTCTTCAAAACAATGAATATTTTTTTCAAAGAACTCTTTTAGTTCATATGAATCTTGAAATACGATTTTCATTGATTTTCCTCCTAAATGCTAAATATATGAAATTGATACCTTAATCTATTTTAAGCTAAAAGCATAAAAAATAAAATCCTTCTTTGGGACTTATGAATGAAGAACCTGTCCCTAAAGTACCTTCTGGGAACTTTTTCCTCAACTGATCGTATTACTAATTAACAATTTATATTAGGAGGGGCAGTGGGTAAATACTCGATAATCGAGAAGCGGCTTTCTATATTTGCTCTTTAGTAATTAGAACAGATATCGAGTAAATAATTAAATTAAAGGAGGAGAAGCAATAGTGAATATTGTTCTAGCTTATGCCATCATTTTTTTATTAGGAGCAACACCTTTTTTTGAGGTAGTAGGGGTCATTCCGGTAGGAGTTGCAGCAGGACTCCCAGCCCTGCCAGTGGCAATTCTTGCTTTTTTGGGAAATATTCTTACACTTTGGCTTCTCATATTGTTGATGGATCGAGTAAAAAGATGGCTTCAAAGGCGTCAGGAGAAAAAAGGCAAAGAAGTATCTGAGAAAAAACAAAAGCGTGCAGAGGAAATTTGGAAAAAGTATGGTTTACCAGGGCTAACTTTTGTTTCCCCATTTTTAATCGGTAGTCACCTTGGTGTTATTTTGGCGATGAGCTTTGGCGGAACAAGAAAACAAATTATGTTTTGGATTACTGTTAGTGTGATTTTCTGGGCTGTTGTGATGGGGATTATCTCATACTTTGGTTTTGATTTATTATTTAACCAGACTGGACAGGAAGGGTTTTTAAAGAATTTAATAGATACAGAATGATATGTACTCTTTCAAGAAAAAGGCCAGGAGAGATATGCTGTCGGCTTTCTTGTCGATTCAAGTGTGTAAGTTACTAGCTTTAGAAAAAGTAGTCAAGATAGTTAATGAGACACCTAATGCCCAATAGTGAACTACTTGACTTGTTAGATTCAAAAAGGCTACCAAGATTTTAAAAGGGAAACTTCTAACTTCTAATGGTTTCTACTATACTTTAAACCTACTACCATTCCCCTGAGCGTTACAGTCATTTGGCTAAATGATTAAAAGCAATAGCAGAACCTAGTTGCTCTTCTAAAAGAGGAAGTAATTGATTTCCCTATCACTGACTATTCGATCTATCACAATGCTAGTTCAAAAGACTCAAAAGTATGAGTAAGGTTTTTCGATTGAAAAATATGGGAAAGGAAAGGGTAAAAGAAACGAATTAAGAGGGAACTTTACTTTTACCTTAACCAAATTAGTTGTGCAGAAATAACTTTCATCCTATAATAAAACTATCACGTTACGGTTTGGAGGGGTGTCCCTTGGGACTGAAAAGTTAAAAATTGGTGAACTCGCCGGGAAAACTGGTGTGACCAAACGCACGATAGACTATTATACAACACTAGGTTTATTAAAAGCAGAACGTTCTTCTTCCAACTATCGTTACTATGACGCCTCAGCAATTGAGCAATTACAATATATTGAAGAATGCAAAGCAAACGGTATG
>JAPSLU010000065.1 GCA_031180405.1 Bacillus sp. (in: firmicutes)
TGTTTCAGATTTGATGTATTGATTTTTTGCCCTTTTAATTTGGCTTTCCAGATTTTTATGACATCTCAAAAGTAATAACCTCCCATTCATTTGTACTCTATTAATTTATGAAAGGTTTAATAATCAGCTTGGACAAAACACTAAAAAGACAAATTTTTTTGAGTTCTTTTATAAACTAAACTCCCCGTATAAGATAAAGTTAAACCGAAACACCACTCTATTCTACAACTCGTGATCCTCTTTGTTCATGCACCCATTTAAAAGATTTATTACTCCTATATATTTAAATCCCTTAATTAATCATGCAGTTAGGGTTTCTCTGATATGGTTCCTTTATTTGAGACAGGAGTATTTTTTCCAAATAAAACAGAAAAGACAACAATCACTGCTATTAAAATAGTAAATAATGTGATGGATTCATCTAGAAATATTGTTGCAAATAGAATCATCAAAAATGGTTGTAAATATTGAATTTGACTAACTCTTGCTATTCCACCCATTGCCATTCCACTATACCAAGCAACATAAGCTAGAAATTGACTAACCACTGCGAGATATATAAAACTTACCCAAGCCTGTATAGGGGCATATAGCATTTCAGTTGTAAGGTTTAGCACAACTGGAATAACAAAAAATGGTGCACCGATCATAATGGACCAAGCAATCACTTGCCAACTACCCAACTCTTTCGATAATTTTCCACCTTCTGCGTAACTTAGTCCTAAAATAAGGACTGCTGCGAGTAACGCTAAATCAGCAAATTGTAAATGACCAAACCCAAGATGAAGAGCATATATGATAACAGATAAAGATCCAATCACACTCGAAACCCAGAATTTAACCGAAGGAAGCTCGCCTGCTCTTAACCTGGCAAAACCTGAAGTTGCTAGTGGTAACAGGGCTAATTCCACTGCTCCATGAGAAACAGGCAAGGATTTCATTGCCCAAGATGTCAGAAAAGGAAATCCTAAGACTGCACCAACAGCAACAATAAATAAACTTTTGAATTGTCGAAGCGTAGGTATTTTTTCTTTTCGAAAAATTAACACCAAAGCAACTAAAATAGCGGCAACTACCGTTCTTCCTAATCCTACTATAGTAGCTCCAAAATACCCTACTGCAATACTTGTAAAAGGAAGCGTTAAGCTAAAACAAATAACACCAACTAATCCCAACAATAATCCAACTTTTTCTCTAGATAACCTCTTCATATCTTATCCAACCCCTATCTATTAGGTTATTACATCTGTACCCTTTTCTGCTTTTCTTTACTAACAGCGCTGTTATAATTAACATATTAATAGTACATACAGGAAGAATAAACCATTCTTTTTCCAATCTGTCATGGTACAGTTAAAGGGAGAGTAAGATATGAATTCAAAATACCGTAAAATAATGGATGAGATTAAGCTTAGAATAGCCGATGGATCACTAATTGCAGGTAGTAAACTCCCTTCTGTTCGTCAGTTTTCTGAGTATTTTTCTTGTAGCAAAAATACAGTCATCAAAGCATATGTTGAACTAGAAAAAGAGCATTTAATTTATTCTGTACCTAAAAGTGGCTTCTATGTTGTAAATGAATTACACGCTGCGAAGAAAGATAATGAAGTAATTGATTTCTTTTCTGCTGGTCCAGATAAAAATGTAATGCCTTATATTGACTTTCAACATTGTATGAATCAGGCTATTGAACAATATAAAGAAGAACTTTTTACATACTCTGATCAACAAGGCCTTTACTCATTAAGAATGCAGCTAGTAAAATATTTGCAGAGTTTACAGGTTTTTACTCATCTTGAAAGGTTAATCGTGGTATCTGGCTCCCAACAAGCCCTTAATTTACTCGTTTCCATGCCCTTTCCAAATGGTAAAAACAATATTTTAATAGAACAACCCACATATTTTGGATTTATCGAGTCAGTCAATCTACAAAAATCTACTACGTTTGGAATAGAGTTAACAATGGATGGGATTGATCTGGATCGTCTGGAATTTATCTTTCGAAATTATGATATTAAATTCTTTTATATTATCCCGAGATTTCACAATCCTCTTGGACATTGTTACACGAAAAGTGAAAAGAAAAAAATCGTTGATTTAGCTGAAAAATATAATGTATATATTGTGGAAGATGATTATTTAGGAGACCTTGATCCAAATTCAAAATCAGATCCCCTATTTTCTTTTGATCCTTCCGGGAGAGTGATTTATATTAAGAGCTTTTCGAAAATCTTTCTTCCAGGATTAAGGATTGCTGCTGTTGTTCTTCCTGCAATAATGGTTAACAATTTTTTGCGATATAAATTTAGTTCCGATTTTAATAGTCCAGCCCTTTCACAAGGTGCATTAGAAATCTATTTAAAGAGTGGTATGTTTAATAGTCATCTCAAGAAAATAAAGCAGGTATACCGGAATAAAATGCAAACTCTTCAAGAGGCATGTGAATTATTACTACCACCAAATACTCTTTTTTCTAAACCTACTTCAGGGTTCTATCTTACCATCAGTTTGCCTGAGAATGTGACAGCAAAAAAGGTTGTTCATATGCTAAACAAGCAAAATGTATATGTAGATGATGCTGCTAGAATGTTCTTACCAGAATATAAAAAGGAAAATCTAATTCGATTAAGTATCTCTCAAGTGAAGGAGAGTCAAATGAAACTAGGGGTGGAACGGTTGTCTTCCTGTATTGCTTTATTTGATAGCATACACAGGGACTAGCATACACAGGGACTAGCATACACAGGGACGGTTCTTCTGTTCCCTTCGTATTGCAAAAAAAGGGGAAACAATAGAACCGTCCCCTTGTTTCACTTGTTTCAGGTATCAGTACTAAGATTAAAGGAGATACTAGAAATAGATTGAAAGAAAAGAGGTTATAACTTGGAAGTAAATATGACTCAAGAAGAAGTTGTTATAGAAATCCAACGGTTAAATAAAAATGGAGAAAATTTGAACAAGAAGAAGATGAAAAAAACGCACCCTCAATTAATGAGAAGTGCATTGCATTATTTTCCTGATTGGGACAGTGCATTAGGAAAAAGTAATCCATTATAACGATTTAGCTGCTAGCTACATACACAGGGACATACACAGGGACATACACAGGGACGGTTCTTGTGTTCCCTTCGATTTGTAAAACAAGGGGAAACAATAGAACCGTCCCCTTGTTTCCTACTCTTAATTCTCTCTGTTTTCCCCAAATCTTTCAATAAAATCGATCCTTATCAATCCACACAAAAAAGCGACTTGGATTTATGTCCAATCACTTTTTTGTTTTTTTTAAAATATCAAATTCTTATGTCTATTCTACCGATATAAGAGTCTCAAAAGTAGAATCATCAATTTGTACTTGTTCTTCCACTTTGCTAATATACTTAGCTACGCTAAATCCGTTCCTGCCATTTTCTTTAACGTAATATAACGCTTCATCTGCACGTTTAATTAGTTCCTCTGCTTTATTTCCATGATGAGGATAAATGGCAACTCCTATACTGGATGTAGTTGTGATCGTATGGTCCAAAATAAAATAAGGCTCTTGAACGGCTTTTAGTATTCTTTCAGCAATCATTTTCACATAGAGCTTTTCAGTTTTTGGGAGAAGTATCGTGAATTCATCGCCCCCCATTCTTGCCATAATATCCATCTTACGTAGGCATCCTTTAACTCGTTTAGTAAACTCAATAAGTAATTCATCCCCTACATCATGGCCCATGGTATCATTAATTTGTTTAAATTTATCTAAATCCAAATACATAATACTCGTTTTTCTGCCTTCCCGTTCTGATTCTTTCAAGGCTTGTTCTACTAATTCCTCGAACAATCGTCTGTTTGGTAAGTCAGTTAATGGGTCGTGAAAAGCCAAATGCTTCATTTTTTCTTCGTAATATTTTCGATCACTAATATTACGGGAAACCATGATAATTTGTTCGATGCTGCCTTGTTCATTTACGATAGGGGTTCCGATAGACTCCAACCATACCCAATGCCCTTCCTTATGTCGATGTCTAAACTCACTCTTATGAGGTTTTTGAGTGGAGATCATTTCTTTAAACTTCTCCTTGAACGTTTTAGCATCATCAGGATGAATATCATTAAAGAGATCATTTTGCTTTATTTCTTCTAGTGTAAAACCTAAAACCGTTTGATAAGATGGTGATAAATACGTAACCTCTTGATTCAGATTCATAACCCGGATAAGATCATGAGAATTATCCGCAATCAATTGGTAACGTTCCTGACTCTCTCGTAACGCATCCTCTGCATTCTTTCTGTCGGTTATGTTTCGAGAAACACCAACAAAGCCTTCAATCACTTTTTGATCATTAAGCAAAGGCATACATACTGTTTCAAAATATAGTGATTCACCTAACTGGTTCTTTTTTCTAAAATCTATTGTAAAGGGACTTTGATTTTTAATTGCATTTGCGAACTGTGACCGGATTCTAGGTCGATCATCTTCATGGATAAGAGAAATCGCAGGTGTACCAACATAGTCCTCTGGCTTCACTCCTAAAACATACTCATATGAAGGAGAAGCATAAGTTACAATAGCATCCAAATTGTAAATCACTATAAGATCGTTCATATTTTCAGTAATTAGTCGATACCGTCTTTCACTTTCCCGTAGTACCTTTTCCGCATTAACTTCTTCTGTCACGTTTTTCCCAATTCCATATAACCCAATTATTTTACCATTCACGTAAATCGGAACATTAGTAACTGTAAGGTGAACTATATCCCCATTTGCACTATACATAGATATATTGCATTCAACACTTTTTCCTTGTTTAACAACCTTTTCAAAGTTATTAATAACATCTTGAAAAGGAGTAATAACTGTATCCTCAAAATCCATGAAATTTAGTTCGGTTACGATATTATAATTTATACCAAGTATTTTCTCAAAAGCAGGATTTGCACTGGTAAAGTTTCCTTCTAAATCAAGAGACCAAACAGCATCCCTATTATAGTCAAAAAGTGAACGGTAACGTTCTTCACTTTCCTCTAATGCTTGTTGGATTTTCACTTGTTCGCTAATGTCTTTAAACATTCCAATTGCTAAAATATTTTGTTCGTTGACAGACTTATAAGATGCCAATACTGTAAGCAATCGTCCATCTTTTGTTTTTCTTACAGTTTGAAGGTTAGAAATATCTTCGCCACTTTTTACCGCTTTGAGGATATTCTCTCGAGCTATATTCGGATCTTCGATAAAAATCGGGGGAACAGGTTCATTCCTTAACTCTTCTTTGCTAAACCCCAGCATCTTGATATAGGAAGGATTTACATCAAGAATTGAACCATCATATCCAATGGAAAAAACAGCATCATGTACATTATTCCAATACAACTCAAGCCGTTTTTTTGTTTCTTGCAGTTCTTTTTCTCTCTTTAGTCTTTCAGTAATGTCCCTAACAATAACAAGAGTTGCTGGCTTTCCCATATAAGAAATAGGTACGGCCGTCGCTTCCCCATTTATTACTTCCCCGTTTAATGCAATAAACCTTTCTTCAACCGTTTCTGCTTTCTCCTTTTGGATTTGTGTTTTTTTCATACGCTTGATGACCTTATCACGGTCTTCAGCGTGCACAAAGTCTAACACTGGCTTTCCGATGAGACTTTCTTCCTTCGCGTGGAGGAGCTTTTGTGTTGTTGGGTTAACAAATACAATTTTTCCTTCCTGATGGACTAGGATACCGTCTGGCGAAAGTTCGATTAATTTACGGTAACGTTCCTCACTTTCCCGCAGTTCGTCTTCCATTTGCTTTTGCTTTGTAATATCTTTTGTTAATCCATAAATACCTGTAACTTTACCATCTACGACAATCGGAATACTCATGACTAATAGATCAACCGAGTGACCATCTTTATGTCTTAATGCTACCTCGTAACTAACGGTTTTCTTTTCAACTATCGCCTTATTAAAGTGATAGAGGGTTTTTTCTACATCTTCGGGTACCATCATTGGTACAAATGATTTTCCTAAAAGATCATCCATTGAGTAACCCGAAATTTTTTCAACAGCGGCGTTTCCACTAGTAAAATTCCCTTTTACGTCATAAGTAAAGATTCCATCTGGATGATTATTAAATAATGACTTATACCTTTGTTCTTTCTCTATTAAAAGCCGCTCTATCTTTTTCTGTTCTGTAATGTCTGTAGCAATTCCATAAACGCCAACTAGAACTCTATCAACAATAATAGGAACGTTCTTAACAAACAACTGAATCTTTTGTCCGTTTTTGTGATAGATTGTTGCTTCATATTCCTCTTTACAGCCAGTTAAAACCCTTTCAAAATATGAAATAGTTTCTTTTAAACATTCTTTGGCTACTATTGGAATAAATCGTGTACCGATTAGATCTTCCTCTATGTATCCTGTTATTTCAGTAAACCTTCCATTTATACTAATGAAATTGCCTTCTAAGTCAAACTCAAACACAGCATCCCCATTATGTTCAATAAGGGAATTAAGCCTCTTTTGACTTATTTTTAGCTTTTGCTCTTTAATTTCTCTATCAGTAATATCCCTTACGATAGCCAACACATATTTGCATTCACCATCTTCTGTTAATATTGGGTTAAGAACTGTTTCTCCGATGAAATGACCCTGATCCGTTTCGATCATTTCAATAAAATCTACTGGCTTTTTTGTTGAATGAACCTGTTGATATTTGGGTATTAAAGTCATACATCGTTCATTTGGTATAACATCTTCTAATCGACTTCCCAAAATATTGTTTTCTATATTTAAAACCTTTAAAGCCGAGTGATTTATAAAGATATAGCGAAATGAATCCCCCTCGGCCTCCAGCAAGAAAATAAAATCTGTCATAAAGTTAAGTATACTTGTAAATGCTGCAACGTCTTGTCCAATTTTTTCTATAAATCGTTCCATCTTCTTCTTTCCCTTCCTTTTATATCATCATGGCGCTTTTACTTGCCGGCTGTAGAAGTAAAACCTTAATAACGACAATCCATATTAAAACTTTGTTTCCACCTACTACGTAAGTTTAAACACTGAAATAATTGTTCTAATAGTATTCAAACTATCCACTTGAACAATCTGCTTAATATGGCAGCCTAGCTAGAGATAAAAAGCCAATAGAAAGGAATTCAGTTCGAAAGTTTTGTATGCCCTCTAGAAATAAAAAAACCATCTCCCGATTGGAAGATGGTTTTTGCAGGCATAGCAAAAAAACATGCAATTCCACTATTCGGCAACCTGGCAACCGTAGATTAACTTATCCTTAGGCCCATAGCTTTGCGTCCTTGTCTTTCAACAAGTTTGCTATTATCGTAGTCTGATAAAAATTCACTTTAATTATATTACGAAAAACAACATATTTCTACAATTACTTTTTGCAAGTACAGCCATCAGGTTCTTGATTATGATTCAAATTTCTTCCCCTATACTCTTCACTAATTCCATTCCATTCCCGTTCTTCGGATATCATGTTGTACGTTAACTTCGATGTCCATTTCCTTGTAGATTTCTGACCACTTTTCTTCCGTTTTGACATCTTTACGCCAATAATTCCCGTATTTTCCCCTGATTCTGGCTCCAAGTCGGAGCCTTCTGTTTGTAATTTCGCAAGCAAGTCGTTGCAGATTTCCTCCCGTTTTTGATCGGCCGCTTTTTCCGTTTTCTCTCTACATGTTACTTTATGGTACAATCGACCTAGAGGCACTCTTCTTTTTTGGACTAGAATAGTGTAAAATACAGATTATACACAAGCTAGAAAAGGAGAAAATATGGATTTCAAAAAGTATCTATCTACCGTTATAACTTATGAGCCTCAGCTTCGTTTACTTATAGATTTGATACCGGAGTTTATTGTATTAAAAGATGGCGATGGCAAATGGCTTGTTACAAATAAATTAGTACTCAACTCCTATGGTATGGGCGAGGACTATCCTTATCAAGGTATAACAGATCAAAAGTTAATGGAGATTTTCCCAAATAATCGAGATAATTTTTTGTTTAATATTGAGACAGATGAAATGGCTTGGGCAAACGGTGAGGAGATACAATTCGAGAAATCCTTTCAAACTCCTGACGGTATTACACGAACTTGGGAAGTTATTAAAACACCGATATTTGATGAGAATCGCAATAGAAGTCACTTAGTTATCGTTAGTAGAGAGGTAACGAAACGAAAAAAAGCAGAAGAAGCCTTAAAGATAAGTGAATCAAATTATCGTTTGATTGCTGAAAATATGAAAGATATGATTATAACAGTTGACGATAAAGGTATCATCACATATCTTTCCCCTTCCTTTGAAAAAATGACAGGTTACTCGATTAAAGATTTTCTTTATCAAGATGCCCTTATATTTATGGAAAAAATTCATCCAAATAACCAAGAATTTGTCAGACAAACCTATATAGATTTGATATTTGAAAGAAAAAAATTTCATAGTCATTATGAATATCAACTACTTAAAAAAGATGGTCAATATATTTGGCTTGAGGCAAATTTAAATACCATTTATAGCGAAAGCGGAGAATTTGAAAAATTAGTTTTAGTTGCTAGGGATATTTATCAACGAAAAAAATACCAAGCCCAATTGGAAACAATGGCATACTATGATCATTTGACTGAAATTCCAAATCGTCGCTTTTTCATGGATAAGCTCTCACATGAAATGGTAAGAGCAGAAAACTCAAGTCAATTATTAGCTTTAATGTATTTAGATATCGATCATTTCAAAATGATAAATGACACAATGGGTCATGATATTGGTGACCAGCTGCTCGTCCTGCTTACAAGAAGAATTAAAAACATTATTCGTGAAACAGATGTGTTAGCTCGAATAGGTGGAGATGAATTCGCAATCATCCTTTCTAATTTGACTAGTGCATCTGAAGCAAAGTTTATAGGAGAAAGAATCGTAAACAAATTAAAAGAACCTTGGTATATTGAAGACCATACTTTCCAAACAACTTCTTCAATTGGAGTTGCATGTTATTTAAAGGATGGAACAAGTCCACAAGAGTTGGTTCGAAACGCAGATAGAGCGTTATATCAAGCAAAAGCTAATGGTAGAGCAATTGTTCATTTCTATAATTAAATCATCCCATTTCAGTACTCCTTTATGAGCATGTTCGTTTATAAGGAAGTACATCAAGACCTATTCAAAGAAACCGTTGCTTTTGGCAACGGTTTTCTACAACTTATAAAAACTGCGTGATTAAATTAATAATAACCGGACCGATCAAGACGATAAACAGAGTTGGAAAGATGAACAAAACCATCGGGATCAGCATTTTCACAGGTGCTTTCATAGCTTGTTCCTTCGCGTTAAATCGTTGCTTATCTCGAATTCTTTGCGTCTGAGTTCTTAGTACTTTACTAATCCCAATCCCCATTTGATCCGCTTGTATGAGTGAACTCATCACACTTTTAAAGAAGTCTGATGGAACACGATCTCTTAACTCTATAAAGGCTTGTTTTCTCGACTTACCAAGCTTCATATCTTCCAATGCCGATAAAAATTCTTTAGATAGAGGCGTATCCATTTGATGGCAAACTTTTTTTAATGCCCCGTCTAAGCCCATCCCTGCTTCAATTGATACATTTAACATATCAAAAAAATCAGGCATTGCTTTGTCAATGACTTTTGTCCGTTGTTTGCTTTTTGCTGCTAAATAATAATTTGTATAGCTATAGGCAAATAGGGCAACAAAGCCAGCTAACAACATGATTTTCATCGTGTCTGCTTCAGATGAAATAAATACTAGCGTAAACAACAAGAACAAGATAGGTGGTAATAACATTTGCATGAGAATAAAGTCTCCTGCGTTCATCCCAAAAGGGTGACCGGCCGCTTGGAGTTTTTTTTCAATTTGCGCCATTTTATGGGTTGGCAGTTTCCCAACTGCAGATTGCCGTATGTTGATAAAGAAAGGCTTTACTAATCGTACATAGAAGGATTTAGTTTTTAGATGATCCTCTTTAACTATTTGACGGTTTTCTACATGTTCGACCCGAAAAAGCTCTATTCTTCGAGCCATGAGCATTTTATCCCTAAATAGACGATAAAAGATAAGGAAACCAATGCTTGTGAAAAATAAAAACGCGAATAGATATAATAGAAATTCCAGCATTTATTACACCTCAATCGTTACAACCTTTTTAATAAAAATCCACCCCATTATGCCAGAAAGAGTTCCTCCACCTAATAACACCCAGCCTAACGGATGGGAAAACATCGGTGTAAAATAGTCCGGATTCATCACATTTAACAAGATTCCTAGTATAACTGGTAATAATGTAATAATTAATGCAGACATTCTTCCCTGGGACGTAAGGGCCTTTAATTCATCTTTCATTTTGACTCTTTCTGATATCGTTTCGTGAATGGTTTCGAGGATTTGCGCCAAATTCCCACCGGTAGACCGCTGTATTAATACAGCTGTTACAACGATTTCTAAGTCCTTGTCCGGAATGCGTTTTAAAAGATTTTCAAAGGCAGCCTCCGTAGAAATACCTAAATTGATTTCATTTATCGTTTGTTGGAACTCTCCACTAATTGGATCCGGAAGTTCTTTAGACACCAGTTTCATTGCCTGCATAAAGCTAAAGCCTGATTTCATTGCATTTGCCATCATTTCTAAGGATTGAGGTAATTGTTCGGCAAATGCTGAAATCCGTGCATCTCTTTTCTTATTTAAATACAATAATGGCAAGATCCAGCCAATAAACCCAATTAAAATCGCAAACGTGACATGTACCCCGAATAAGAAGGCAATCACGATCGTTAAGGCAAACGTGGCCAATCGAATGATGATAAACTCTTCAACTTTTAAAGGAATACCTGCACTTATCAATTGATTCTCGATCTTATTTTGCCTACTATCGCTCGTTCGAATATTTTTTGCTACCCTCTCGATAAGATTCCTTATCAATAATTTCTTCGTTTTTTGCTCATTTTCTTTGTTATTCACTTGATTTCTAGTATCTTGTAAAGCAAATTGCTTAAGTCTTCTTTTAACCTTTTGTTTTTTATTTAAGAGATACAAACCACTGAAAGCAAAAGTAAATGTAGCGAGAACAAAAATGAGGAATACCATTACCCATCACTCTCCATTAAACCATTCAGCAGGGAGTTCGTATCCATATTGTTCAATCTTATCTGCATAGTATGGTCGGATTCCTGTTGAATGGTGTTTCCCGATGATTTTTCCTTCTGTCGATGTTCCAGTTTGATTAAATGTAAACAAATCCTGCAACACAATTGTGTCACCTTCCATACCGATTACTTCTGTTATACTAACAATTTTTCGACTTCCATCCTTTAATCTTGACTGTTGAATAATTAGATCAACAGCACCAGCAATTTGTTCGCGGATAGCGCGAATTGGTAATTCCATTCCAGACATGAGAACCATTGTTTCTAATCGTGAAAGCATTTCCCTTGGTGAATTCGAGTGTCCGGTCGCTAATGAACCGTCATGACCTGTATTCATCGCTTGCAACATGTCCAAGGCTTCTCCGCTTCGTACCTCACCAATCACAATTCGGTCAGGCCTCATCCGCAATGAGTTTTTAACCAAATCACGAATGGTTACAGCTCCCTTTCCTTCTATATTGGCTGGTCTTGTTTCTAAAGAAACCACATGGTCTTGCAATAATTGAAGTTCTGCAGCATCTTCGATTGTGACAATTCTTTCATCGTGTGGAATAAATGAGGATAAAACATTAAGTAAGCTTGTTTTACCACTTCCTGTTCCACCACTAATAAAAATATTTAATCTTGCCTTGACACAAGCATCTAGAAATTGTGCCATTTCTTTTGTAAGTGATCCGAATCCAATAAAATCATTGATTTGCAAACGATTTTGCGGGAACTTTCGAATCGTGATCGACGGTCCTACTAAGGATAAAGGAGGGATAATTGCATTTACCCTTGAACCATCAGGAAGACGGGCGTCAACCATTGGGCTGCTTTCATCAATCCTTCTGCCGAGAGGTGAGACAATTTTTTCGATTACCTGTAAGACATGGTCATCATCCCTAAAATAATAATCACTTCTCGTTAACTTCCCTTTTTTTTCAACGTAAATTTGATAGGGGCCATTGACCATAATTTCAGAAACATCTGGATCATTTAACAATGCGGTAATTGGACCAAAGCCGATTAATTCATGAGAGATCATCTTGATTAATTCTTTTTTATCTTCAAAAGAAAGACGGTCATTTTTATCAAGTAAGAATTTCATCGATTCTTTCTCAATTAATTCCTTCTGTTCATCATCTGTCAAATTAGGCTTCTTTTTTAATTCAGAGATTAAATAGTTATGAAGCGTTATTTTCAACTCGGATTCTTTAGGTTTCGTTCCGTCCCTTTTCTTAGAAGAAGGATCATGACTACCATTTTCTAGATCGTTTGCAGCGATTGTTTTTTCATTCAGACGTTTTAATAATGACATTTCCATCTCCCCTTATTTCTTGGAACGCTTAAAGGAAAAGAAGCCCTTTTTCTTTTTATCTTGTATGCTTATTTGTTTTTCTTTTGGGAATGAATGAACTATATGTTCAGATATTTTCATGAGGGATTTTGCAACAGAAGATCTTGGCGCCATTGTAACAAACGGTTCGCCTTTATTAAGCGATGAAATAACCGTCCGGTAATCGCTGGGAATTCTCCCTTCAATCTTCATACCTAGCACGTCTTCCACCATTTCTTTTGTGATTCCTTCTGTTTGGGAGTCCCTGTTTAAAATAACTTTTATTTTATCTTTAAGTCCTAGTAAACTCAGTGTTTCTACCGCTAATTTCCCATTTTTCAATGCAGGTAAATCCATGGAGGCAATTAATAAAATAATATCTGACATTTCAAGTGCAACTAAACTGGTTTCAACAAAAGCTGGTGGTGTATCAATAATGATCATGTCATAATCTTGTTTCATGGCGTCAATAAGATATGAAATATGCTCCCCTGTAATCAATTCAGCAAATTCAGGAAGACTAGGAGCTGCTAAAATATCAATTCCCATTTTATGTCTAGTTATATAGCTTTCATACGATTTATCGCCATTTTCAAACGACTGTTTGACCCAGTCATAAATGGTTTGACCTGCCTGTTGATCAAACAAAAGCGTGACATCCCCAAATTGTAAATCGAGATCAATAACGGCCACTTTTAAATTGTGTTTATTTAAAGCGACAGCCGTATTTACACTGATTGTCGTTTTACCAACACCACCTTTTGTACTACAAACGGTAATGACTTTTGCTTCTTTCTTCTCTTCTTTATTTGCATGATCGTTTATTTGAGCCTTAAAATTCACTATCTTTTCCGCTTTCTCGATGGATAACAAGACTTCTGATTCTTCGCTATCAATATCAATGACATCGACTGCACCGGTAAACATGGCTTTTTTATAATCAATCTCATCTTTTTTTAATAGTAAAAGAACAGCTGTTAAAGGATAAGCATGAGATAATTCTTGAGATAGTTCATAAGGATCCATTAAGGAATTTGGACCAATAATGACAACTGTTCCTTTTGAATGTAACAGTTCACTCTTAAGTTCCGAGGCTGTATCGAAAATTTTATTATTCTTTTTTACCTCATCGAGCATCATTTTTACAGCTGTCGAATACATTATTTTTTCTGAAAGTATAAAGTAAGTTATTCTCATTTAGATATCTCTCCCTTTTGTAATTGCTGTAAGGGAATCTTGATTTTAGGTGTAGTTTCTTTATCCTTTGACCCTTTTAACATAAGAGTAACAGTACCCGTTTCTTTAGCAAAAGCAAGCTTAGCTCCTTCCGACGGCGTTACTTCAAGGGTAACCATTTGATAAGGTGTTGTTTGTGTTTCACCAGTCTCATTCGTTTCATTTGATAACGAAGTTCCTGTCGCCAATACTTTTACATTCGTTAACATAATTTGTGATGAAGATTCTTCCCCAGCTGCTGCAGGAAGGATCGCGACCACATCAACATATGAACCTGTTTTTACTAAACCAGAAACACTTTCCACTTCAGTTACAGCAATTGAAATTGCTCGTTTTCCATCATCAATTTCTAGTGTATTTATTGGTGTTTCTTCAACATCTTCTGCTTTGTTCATTTCTTCTGATGAAGCTTCTGCCGTTACAGTGTTATGTTGATTATTAGTGGTAGTCCATAAATAAAACAAACCTGACATGAACATCCCAAAAACAATCGCGAACACCCATATTTTTTTTGTTGTCATATGATCACCTATTTTATTGAGTAAGTTTAAAGCTATACGTACCAAAGTTTGTTTGTGATGGAGATGATTCTCCTAAATTAGTAGCTTTCATAAATCTTCCCGTTACTTCTGCACCATCACTTGTTGATGATACGCTTTCTAAAAAGAATGTGCCGAATCCAACAACTTTGACTTGCTTTATTTGATTACTCTCTATGCGCACCGGTTCGTATATCGGAATAAGAACAACCCTCATGCAACCTTTAGAATAATGTAAGTAGGTTTCATTAGGGCATTTAGCAATACGACTATCAACCGCTCGCTTCGTTGGGCCCGCTAATTGACCTGTTTGGGTATCAAGCACTTCTCCAACTTTTATTTCAAAACCATAGCCATTCTTTAAATCGGTTTCATAATCTTTAGCACCAGGCCCGGTTAAGGCAATTGCTCCAAAGTTACCTGTTGCAGAGTCACTGACTTTCAATGTTTGTAATGAACCGAACTGTAGGTTTGTTGATGGTTGAACACCTAATGGTATTGAACCGATCCCAGTTTTTAGGGGGTGAAGTTCTACTCTTCCCTTTGCTTGAATAAGTGGTGCATCTATCCCAAAAGCATTCGCAAAATAAAGGGTTCCTTTTTTGCTTCCAATTACTTCTATCATGGTATAGCTTTCATTAGTAACAATATTAAAATTCTGAGTATCACCGTTATTCAACTGAATGCTTTTATTAACCTCTTCTTTTGCCTTCATATAGTTTTCAGGTAGCTCCTGTGCTCCAGCTAGTGCGGCAGCATCCACAATTTTTTGAAGCCTGCTTTTTTCAAGATAAAGAGAACCAAAATCAAGAACCAGCGCTGTCATCCCGATAAAAACCGCCATTGCAAACGCGACCAATATTACTACAGCTCCATCTTCCTTTATTAAAAATTGTTTCATGTTCATTCAACCCTCATCACTGTTTTCCCCTTTATGACAAGAGGATCAGGCAATACATTTTGTAAAAGCGGGATGGAAATTGAAACAGGGTAAGTAGTATGAATGGTTACATACGTTCCTCTTGTCCTGATTGACGGTGAAATCGTGATACCTAAATCGTTTGAATTAAGAGAAGGGGCAGACTGTTTTGCGATTTGCACCACTTCGGAATCAGTAGCACCTAAACTTGCAATTCTCGCCGCTTCCCTGCTTGCATGTTCAATGGAAAGATAACTATGAAAAATCCTGCCAAAGTCAATAATGGCAAAAATGAAAAACACAAGGATGGTTAAAGATAAAGCCAATTCAACTGTTGCTTGTCCCTTTTCTGACTTCATCAAAGCATGTTCACTCCGTAAAAGCTTATTGTCCCGAGAACAATCGCGACTCCATATGGGAAAGCATGGTGTAATTCATTTTTATTTAAACCATCCAATGTTTTTAGTTGTGCTGAAAACAAAATTCGTTTCATTGAATTAAGCAGTTCTTTTTGTTTAACTAGAATGAGAAAAGCAATAACTCCGCCAATTATCGCAATGTATAAGAATGAACCAAATACAAAGGCAGTCCCTTTCAATGCACCAATGGCCATCAATAGCTTTACATCACCTGCTGCCATGCCTCCTAATGCATAAGGAATGATCAATAAGACAAAACCTGTTACTAACCCGTAAAAGCTAAAAAGAAATCCATCAAATCCAGCATCAACTGTATTTAATACCAAACCAGTAAAAACAGCTGGAATTGTGACAACATTTAATATTTTTCTATTTTTAATGTCTGTAATCAGTGAAATGATTAATGCGATACATAAAATAAGAGTAGTCAATTTTTTCACCTCATAAAAAAACCTACTTTCCGATTAATAAAGGACTGAAAGCAGGTTTTCATCTACAGTTTGATTACCTTTTAAAGTAAATGTAACTGATTATTAATTTTTAACTAGTTACCATTATGCTCCAAAGATTTGTGTTTGAAGACTTTTCACTTTAGCAACTAAAGCATCACCAAATAGTCCGAAAGCGGCAATTGCACCGATTGCAATAACACCTAAGATTAAACCGTATTCAGTCATTCCTTGCCCTTGTTCTTCTTTTACAAAACGTTTTACATGAGTCATCATCGTTTAGCACCCTTTTCTTAGTTTGTCGTTGTTGTCGTAGTTGTACCGAAAATTTGACCCTGAAGACTTTTCACTTTTGCCACTAAAGCATCACCGAATAAACCGAAAGCAGCAATTGCACCGATTGCAATAACACCTAAAATTAAGCCGTACTCAGTCATTCCTTGACCCTCTTCTTCTTTTATAAAACGTTTGATATTGTTCATCATATTGTGACCACCCTTTTATTATTTAGATTCTATGCATAAAAAAATACTATACCCGAAGAATAGTATCTAACTGATCACTATTTCGGCAACTGGCTGGCATATCGAATGACGATGAAGCCCCTAAAGTTTTGCGTCCCAAGATTTCTCGTGGTTTGCCCTTTTACTATTTTCATTTTAACTGCAAACAACGTTTTATGAATATCTGTTGTTTGTATGGTCATCATACCACCGCACCTTTTAATCAACAATAACAAAATAATGTATTTTTTACGTTAATTTGGTAATTATATATACCTTATATCAAATATGTAATCAAGAGCTCATCAAACACGGACAGAGGGGGTAATCATGTGAAAATAATATCAGCAAACAAATCTTTTGACATACCAATTAAACTATATAAATATAACACCTTCTTTAAAAGGTTAAAGGGATTGATGTTTCGTTTTAAGCCAATACATAACGAAGGAATTGTATTAAGCCCATGTAATTCAATTCATATGTTTTTTATGTTCTTCTCCATAGACGTTATATTTTTAAATAAAGATAACCAAATTATTTATTATAAAGAATATGTAAAACCATGGACAGTTATATTCCCAATTAAACATGCGGTAGCTGTGGTTGAATTGCCAACGAATTTTATCTCAAAATATTCGATTCAAATAGGAAATAAAATCGAATTATAAATAAATTATCTCATTAGATTGTAATTCCACTGCAGTCTGACCTAAAGAAATGTCTCGTTTTATCCTAGAAGTTATCCGTACTTCATTGTGAAGTCCAGTATATTATGGGACGACAATTAAATGTTTTACAGCAAAAAAGATGATCTCTATACAGAAATCATCTTCTTAAACATGAGACAAGTTTATATAGGACAGTATTTCTTTTATCCTCTTTAATAGGTCAAGAAGCTCCTCAGCTAGCTACATATTATATCCTTTGCCTATGCTTTTCCTATCATTTCACTTGAATTCCGTCCATTTTTTTCGTTTAAATCACCTTTATATCCTTTGAATTTTTCTAACAAATACTGTATCCCATACAATAAATATGCTTTGTAGTGTATGTATAGAAAGAATTGAGGATAGCTTAACCGATTTAGACGAAATATTTTCATTTTGTGAAGAAACGGGATAAAAAGAAAAGCAAAGAAAGCATTAAAAACAGCATTCACCAAGACAAACTTTTTGAATTCCCCAAACGAATATTTAAGAATCCACATTGACACAGGAATGTAAGGTCCAATATCAAAAGGAAGTTCATCCCTTATAAATGATTTTGGCTTATCGTAAAACTTCCAATACTTCTTTTTATGTCCATGTACATGACTTAATATTTCGTAAAAGCCTATAAAGGCACTCGATAGCCAATAGCGTTTGAAATGACGTTTCCCAATAAATAATGTCGATAACCAAGGGATACCGATGAGCATGGAATTAAAAATTTTGTGCCGACTTTTTGTATTCATATGTAATTCTCCTCCGTTTACAATTCCATCACCTTTTAATATGTCCAATATAAATCCTTGTTAAAATTTTACAGAATTTTACGTGTGTGTTTTAAATTACATTTTTATATCTTTTATTTACTCAGGCTATCAAGCATAAAACGCAAGCAAGTCTTTATTAGTCTTTTGCTAATTGTATTATTTTATGTCAACAAAGGATCTTTTTGATAAAGAAAAAAAACACCCCTTATTACCAAGGAGTGCTCTTTAAAACAATTTACTCAAGCCAATGCTTTGGATTTCCTTTGAATTATCCCTCTTATTTCAAGTTATTTACTTTTAGCACCTCTTTTTGTTTTAAACCTTTCTTGCTTAGGTAATTATTTTTCCAGCCGGCATAAAGAAAATAAACACCAGATCCCACAGCTATAAGATCATTG
>JAPSLU010000066.1 GCA_031180405.1 Bacillus sp. (in: firmicutes)
CAGAAGAGAATGTCTAAGAAAAACGTTCTATTATTAAGTTCAGTGATTTATATCGTTGGAGACCTTATGATTTATTTCGGGAAATCTTCAGCTACAATGCTTATTGTAGGTCTTGCTATTACAGGACTAGGTATTTACGGAATTTTTGGCACAATATTTGCAATTCAACCAGATGTAATTGATTACTCTGAATACAAAAAGAAAAGAAGCATTTCCGGTATGATCGCTGCTTTCCAAGGCTTCTTCGTAAAAGGAAGCATGGGACTCGCAAGCGCCTTCATTGGCTACCTTCTAAGTGTTGGTGGCTATGTTCCAAACGCAACACAAACAGCAACAGCTTTGCAATATATTGAAATAAGTTTTATATGGACACCATTGGTCCTTTGTCTGCTAATAGGAGTAGCAACCTGGTTCTATAAGCTTGATAGTGAGCGTAAATCAATGAGTAATGAGCTTGAACGACGCCGCGCAATGTCAGATCAGCAAATTGTTAATCTTTAATATGCAATTTAACATAACTCCCCCTTTCTACATAGGAAGGGGGAGTTTGTGTATAGGCAAAGAAAAATTGCCAACCCTTCAGATTTGTTTGAAACACTTATCTCTCGAGGTGAGGAGTTACCAAGGTCGTAATAGTAACTCAACAGGTGAGCAACCCAAAAAGCAAAAGCGCCTTAGCCAGCCCCGATAAGCATAAGATGAAAATGAATTTGAAGACGTAGTTTATCTTCAAATTATTTTTGGCAAATGACCTTGAAGCAGTTATAAGCCCACGTCCTGTCACGCTTATAACTGCACTTGCACATCCTGTGCTTCAGGGCTAGGTGCTGTAGCAAAAATTAGAATGGAATCGTGTGTTTGTGTTTGTCATCTCTTAGGGAGTATATACTTATAAATTCACTTATTTTCCCGTCCACCCAACCATATAATAAAACACTCTAAATTTGCCTTCCCAATACATTCTATTTATAGTAAAATGTGGGAATATTCTTTTTGGTTAGGATTTTCTAACCTATGGAAGGAGAGTTCTTCATGATTAGAAGATTAACAGAAAATGACCATATCCATTGTTTCCAACTCCTTAAGGAACAACCAGCTGAAAATTTATTTATTCTCGGTGATATTGAGGCATATGGGTATGAACAAGATTTCCAAAAGCTTTGGGGCGATTTTAATGATTATGGCGAATTAATTGCTGTTCTACTAAAATATCAAGAAAATTATATCCCCTATGCTAAAGGAGATTTTAACGCTAAAGGTTTCGCTGAAATTATGTTAGGTGATCAAGAATTTTCCATGTTATCTGGTTTAAAAGATGTAACAGAAAAAATAGAACCCTATTTGGCTCATCGTCTAAAACGAAAAAGGGAAACATATTATGCTAAATGTACAAAATTGAGTCCTTATACTACCGATGTAGATACTTTTTTAGTAGAACAAGCTGTTCCTCAGGATGCAGAAGAGCTTGTCCAATTACTTCATTCTATCCCTGAGTTTAGTGAATCTATCATTACTGTTGAACGTAAGCGTCGTGGTTTAGAAGAAGGTGTTTCCCGTTCTTTCTATATAAAGGAAGACAAGAAAATGGTATCTACCGCATCCACAGCAGCAGAAAACTCTTTGTCAGCCATGGTAGTGGGTGTGGCAACCCTAGATGGGTATAAGAAAAAAGGATACGCAACGCAGTGTGTGGTAAAGCTTTGTAATCAATTGCTAAAAGAAAATAAAGAATTATGCTTGTTTTATGATAATCCGCGTGCGGGAGTTATCTACAAACGAATCGGATTTGAAGATATCGGGTTTTGGATGATGTATTCGTTTAAGCCTGCTTCATCAATTTCCACTAAAAAAAAATCATAAAGCATAGCAAAATCTAGTAATAACCTCAGGTTTAAGTGGGGCTTAGAAAAGAGTTCATCAGAAATATTCTAATAAGCGGAGCAACTCCTTTAATGAAGGGGGTTGCTCTTTTTAGCAGCATAGTAACTTCAGCACTATCGTTAAAATATAGGGTAGAATTATTGAATAGAATGTAAAACTATTTTACATTTTAAAATAGTTATCTCTTTCTACTTTGCATACTCTTAGTGCGAAGTTTTTATACCACTCCTTTTTACCTTTTTCCTGTGCAACTTGATGTGCAGAATGTTCCTTCCAACACTTTATAGCATCTAAAGATTCCCAGTATGAAACAGTAATTCCGAGGCCCTCATCACGGGCACTTTCTACACCTAAGAAACCTTGCTGTCGAGACGCTAACTCTATCATTTTTTCTGTCATTTTACCGTACCCTCTATCACCCTCAGTCCTCTGTGAGGAAAAAATCACTGCATAATATGGCGGTTCAGGAGTTTTTGCAATATAATTCAATTTTTATTCCCCCGATTATGTTTTATTTTTAAAGCATATCTAAAATTATTTAAAACCATTAATCTTCAAGTTTCATCTTTAATTCCTCTGCTCGTTAGTAAAGGAGCGATTTCCTTTTTCTGTGTTCGAAGCTTCCCAATACACCTGATATTCTTTATTAGAATCTCAATAACGCAATAAATTTTATTCGCAGGTATATTAGGACTCCTCAAGTTTATTTAAGATTAGGTCGTCTACATCAAAAAAGGATTACCTAATATATTGATAAAAAATAGTTAGAAAAATTTCCGCTTTTTTCAACTTCAATCTTAGATTATTTTTATTTTTCTAAAGGAATTACTAATTCTAATTCTTTAATTGTTACTACTTTACTTTCTCTATTTAAGTCGCTTGGTTTAAGTGTAAATGATTGAGGCAATCTTTCCATTGGAGGTAAGACTAAAACCATATGGCGTCCATTTTTCCCAGCCATCCCTTCCTGTAAATTCACTTCATCGTATACATTACCTTTATCATCTACAATAGAGAAATTAAACCATGGCCATGTATCGTTTTCATCCATTATTGCAGGGTAATCAATCGTTAAGTCGATTCTTGTTGCTAGTGGTGAAAAGATGACTTTGTCTGCTCTTATCGAGTAAATTTTGTCCATTGTTTCTACTTTTTCCTGGGGATAGAATTCGTAAATATCTCCTTTAACTTTTTTGAGTGGGAAATCTACATTCCACTTTCCTTTTGATCCAAATAAATTTTCTCCATGTACAGCAACCTCAACCTCATCACCGTACTCATCATAATTCGATAGCGTGAATTCGTGGGACTGAACAATAGTATGAGCATCTCTTGATTTTTGTCTAGAAGAACCGATTGATACATTAGGTTCTCCTCCATTAATCGTGATATAACTAAATCCTGCATTACCTTCATCATGATTTGAAATAGGATTATTCCCTTTATACTCGACAGTAACCACTAAACGCCCTCCATCATAAACAGCCTCCTTTACAGTCATCGTTAAATTATCGTGACGGTCTTCTTTTTCAATTATTGTCGCAAGATTGTCTTTTTGAATCTTTTCCGAGGCTATATCGTTAAATTGAGCATAAATCGGACCAATAACTGGAATAATTGATAATGCTTTTGCCATATCTGTTGAAACAAAGCCCGAAGCAAACAATGTCATACATAATCCACTTGCAACCAGAAAAGACCGTTGCGTTGTACGTTTTACCTTGCGTCTTTTCTTTGCTTGGAACATAGCTGCCTTTTCCCTTTCGACTAATTTTTCTAAAGGTATTTCAATGTCATTTATTGAACGATTAAACGTTTCTTTATTCATAAAAATAGCCCTCCTTTAAAATTGGCCTAAGTTCTTTTTGTGCCCTATGTAAGTGTGATTTTATTGTTCCTTCTGGATAGTTCATGGTTTTTGCAATTTCCTTAATTGATAAATCATGATAATATCTTAGCAAAATAATGGCCTTGTATTTGGGATCTATGAACTTAAAAGCTGCAAATAAATCCATTGAATGTGCTATGTAATTAACATTTTCGTTTGAAATTAATTCAGCAAATATCTCTTCATCATCTGTTGGAAAATGACGGGACTCTTTACGAATAAAGTCAATTGCTTTAAAAATAAGAATCTTTAAAATCCAACTTTGAAAACTTTCTGATTTTTTTAATGTATGAATAGAAGTGTAGGCCTTATAAATTGTTTCTTGATAAATATCAAGTGCATCTTGCTCATTTCTAACATATGAATAGGCCGTCCGATACAATTTATGCCGAACAGAACTGATCAGATTTTCAAATGCTTCATCATTACCTTTTTTCGCTTTTTGTACTAATTTTGCTATATCCACTAATATGATTCCTCCCTTTTTCATAATAAAGTCGAATGGGGAAATTAAAACGTTGCAAAACAATTTAATTAATGATACTTATCGGATTAATGACTCATAATCAACCGGAACCCAAAAGATTTTTTTATAAAACAAAGTGTACGAAATAGCCTTTTATTATCAATGACAAACCATCCTTAGACATGTATGTCAATTTGAATATATATCCTTAAAAATAAAAATAAGCGCTAATCCTAGTTTGGAGAACGCTTATTGTGGTACTTCATTCATAACTTTGTATTTAATTCTCTTTGTAGATTAACAACCTCTTAATCAACTAAAAGCACCCGCTAGTTGATTTAAGCATTTATTAACTCATTTTTATTAAGACTATCTTATTAAATATAATACCTAATTACATTATCAATACTTTCTTAATGACCTAAGTTGTCGTCCCTTTGTTGCAGTGCCATCATTCACTTTATACTGTTGCTTTTTCGGTCATTTTACTTCTAATTTCACTTCATTTTTAAAATATAATCATTTTCTCAGTTTGTTTTTAAATAAGGCTCTTTTCTGAAAGATTGTTGCTAATTGACCTAATAATTTGTTTAAAACAGTGTTTCTATCCTATAAAAGGTAGAATTCTAAGAAGAAAAGATGCCACTAGACCTATATAGTGCTGTTTCATCCAAGTTACTTATAGCAACAAAGTTTACGAAAACAGCCTTAAATAATTATTTTTCCCTATATATCGAACAATCAACTTCGTCTTTTTAATTCCTTGTTTTCTCTAGTTAAAGACTAACAAGATTCTTTTGTACATTTTATAAAAAAGTGTACCAATTAGACCTCCGAGTGTATTTAAAATAACATCATCAATATCTACTGCACGTCCTTCTCCCCATTTAAAACCAGAAGCAAGTAAAGATTCTATTAGTTGATGAGTTTCTATACCTATTGATATTAATAATGTTATAAGAACTGTTTTATTTACATCTTTAGTTATATCCAATGATAGCAATGCGAAAGCAAATGGAGTTAACAAAATAATATTCCCTAAAATTTGTATAACGGTTACAGAAGCAAACACTGGGCTATTAATTGTACCCATTATAGTTTTAAACGGAATTAAATTAATCTGTTCAAATAAGATATGATGGTTACCTATATATTCCTGAGTGAAGTAATAGCCAATATTTATATAACTTACAAATTGATGTAGTACATATAAGTAAACAATAAAAGCACATAAGATAAGGAAATCAAAAGTATTTTTGACATTGGCTTTTTTTATAAACCAAACTGCTAAAAAACCAATGGCAACCCAATTTACGAATAATGTAACATAATCAAATATTGGAGAAAAACTGCCAACTACTCTAGTATAAGCGTATGTAAGATATAACAATGAAACCAGAATTGCCAACCATTTTAAATTTCCATATTTCACTATATTACACTCTCCCTCATTTAAAATCACGATATACTTGACGAAATATTCACTATAAGTTTTCTCAAATATATCCACCATTTTATCTTTTGCCCATTTACTTAATAAGTCTTCGTTTCGATAGAGAAAAGTATGAATTGGATAAAAGGATTGAGGGGCTTTCTCCTCATACTTTAAAAGCCTACGACTTCAAGCGACACTTTTTATTATCCTAATGAGATTGAGATTGGACTTACAACTATTAAAATGCTACCTATCTTATAATCTAATAAACAACTAAAACCAACAAGCCTTACACATAAAATCTGTTTTATAGTTTCTCTGTTTCGGTAGTCACTTAGTGCCGAAAATTGCAAAACGCATTCCGACTTTCTTTAACTGTAAGGGATTTTGAAACTTACTTGAAAATTGTTTGACCTCTATGGATAAAACATTATTTGAATTCTGTTTTCAACAGGTGCCACTATGAGAAGAGCGAAACAACACATATTTATGCTTAATTAAGCGGAAGGCTTCGGAAATAGTTTTACCAGAAATACTATCACACCGCTAGTGAGTTCAACACTTTCATTTGTTGCTTTTTTCATTTCTTGCACCCTTTAGTTCAATAACTTTTTATTTATTGTTTAGCAAATCCCTTTTCGGGTAGCCCTAATATGTCTGTATTTTTAGGCATATAACCAAGCAGACGTAGCATTGCAACAATTTGCCCTTTATGATGAAATTCATGCGTAATAGAATGGATTAGTAATTGGTGTGGCGTTTTTCTTACAGCCCCACTGCCTACTTTCCAAGAGGGCTCTTTTTCGATAATGTCATCAAATTTATCAGAAAATTGTTCAAATACAGTATCTACATATACATCCGCTTGTTGAAAATAACGTTGAATATCGTCTATCCGCATATCATTGATTGCTTCCTTTGTTATTAGCGGTGAAGCTGTGTTTGAAAGCACAAAAGAACCCAGCCAAGCATGATAACAACCCGCCACATGAACTAAAGAATCTCTTATACTTTGAAAACCAAATCCAAACTCTTTTTTTAAATCATTTTCATTTACTTCTTTACACTGATCTAATAAAATCTGTCTCGTTTGTCTTACCCACTCATATTCGTATTTTTCCATAACCATCTCTCCTACATACACTTGAATATTCTACCAATTATACACAGATGAATATTATCATTAAATACTTGATTTAATCAAACTTAATATAAATGAACAATCTTTATTATAGAGAATATCTACCTCTTTATTGAAATAATCACCAATGCGATAGTCGAATAATTAATAACTAAAGTCATAATAATAACAAAAAGGATGTGAGTTTATGAAAAATGAAGAAATTGTTATTGAGGAATTAAATACTTTATTAAGAGGTACATACTTGGGAATTCGTGCTTTAGAACACCATATTCAAAAGCTAGATAATCCTGAATTAAAGCAAAAGTTTCAATCTATGCAGCAGGAGGTTAAACAGAATGCCCAAAAACTCGCTGAACGAATCCAAGATTTAGATGGCGTTCCTGCCGATAATGAAGGCGTGTCTGGAAGATTACACAGCTTTATGCATAATATAATGCTTTCTGAAAATACAAAGGATATTATTGAAGATGCTTTAAAAGGGGTAGATAATTATGGTATTCATTACTCAGAGGAGGTTGCCAAGGGAGACTTAGATCTAGAAAGTAAAAAGATTGTCGAGGAAGTTATTAATAGTAATCGTAGGCATGCTGAAGAGTTAAGACAATTACTTCATTAGATTAATTATTTCTGCCCTTTAGACCTTCGAGGTCTTTTTTTATTGAAAGGAATAGCTTTCTCGTGAAAACTTTTTTTCCCCTTGTGTATTCAGCCATATTTTTACACCCCCCTTTTCATACGAATTGTTGGACATATAAATATATGAATGATCTTCCTCAATTAACCTGCTCCGTTAGCACATTAAGGCGAGGTTAAATTTAGTCCAAAGGCTTAGTTTTTCCTTGATGAAAAACTATTTTCCATACACCCTCATTTAGCTTCCATATAGAACTACGTAAGGAATGTTGGTTACTAACTTCACTATAAATTCGGTATGCGGCTAACACAATATCATCTGAAAAAGGGTGAATCTCAAAATCACTCAATTTCATTTTACCTATACCTATTCCGTCATAATAAAACCTTTCCTGAACTTCCAAATTCAAAGAATCATTGCCAATCATTTTTTAAGCTGATATCTTGATGAACGTACTTCAGGATTTAATAAATTCTCCTCCAACTGTCTTATATGGTCTTTTAAAGTATTATCTTTTTCCATTTGGAATGTCTCCTTTACAACGATTAATAATTTAATTCAACCAATCCTTCTTAGATTAATGCTCCAAAAATGATTAAGCTAACCTGTCCTTTGGTTGAAGAAATACAAAAAATGGCTGCCTCATCTACCTAGCTTTAAATACATTCTTTCACAAAGTTAGTGAGTAAGATGATATTTAAAACCTCAGTATCGTTGAAGTTTGACCTAACTTATTATATAAGGATTTATTAAAAAGTCTCTCGGTCAACTGTTTATAAACCCACATAATGGAAACAATAAAAATTAGAAACTTTTTGGAGGTCTAGTGTTTGAATTCAAGACATATTAAGATAATTCTTCGAATGGGTATGGTCAGTTCTTTACTAACTGTTATTTTTAGTTCTCTAATTATATCTTTATTATTGGAAATTAAAGAACGCTTAAATGGTTCAACCTCATAACAGGATTATAATTTTAGAATTATGATACTTATAAATGAATTAATTTTTTATACAGAACGTTTACGAAAGTAACATGCCCTAAAAAGCCCATGAATAATGTGGTTACTTTGTTTAATAGATACAAGGTTCGTTTTTTAAACTTTGAAACCATATGCCCGCATTTTTACGAATTCCGCAACAGTAATTAAGTACCACATATAATCACCATAATAAGTAATCATAAAGACATTAACATAAAGGAATGTGGATTAATGAAAATATCTAAAACTTTTTATATTCTAATGACTATCTTACCTTGGTGTTCAATACCTTTACTAGGGCTAAAAAATGCCAAAAGATTCTTTCCCTCATCAATTATTATGTGTTTATACCTAATTGCTGAAGGGAGACTTGCTGAAAAGAAAAAATGGTGGTGGTTTCCTCAAAACAGAAAACATAATGTAGTTGGGGAACTTCCATTGATAATTGGCCCATTTTTTGTCGGATCTCTTTGGATATTAAAATACACCTTCGGAAAATTTAAGCTATACTTTTTTATAAATCTTTTAGTCGACTCCATCTTTACATATTTTGGGATGGATTGGTTTAAAAAAATTGGGTATGTCACTTTAGTGCGGCTTTCAAAATTTCAATTATCAATAATATTTTTAATCAAGACCTTTGTTTTATATGGGTCTCAACTTTTGTATGAAAAAATATCTGCATTTGATGAAAGTCAATAATTACTATTTACTCTAAAGCGATTGGATAGTTCCTTCGCTTTTGCTATCGACTGTGAATTAAAGAATTATTCCATACTGCCCGTTACTTGAATAAGAAAAAGCGATCCTCCGCTATTGAAGTATCGCACCTTGTTCAATGAGAATGAAGTGTTCTATTAAATAAAAGGTCAAGCAACACAACAACAATTAAGAAAAATTTACTGCTCATATTGCATCTTGTTTTGAAGTTGTCTTTATTGTCGGTACCACAGTTTGACATTATAGTTAAAACGATGCATAAATGGTCGAAAACCCTGTTATCTTAGTCACAGAATTTTTCTTTATCGTATTAATTATTCCACAAATGCGGTATGTCATTAAACATATATCCAGTCTTGCAAGTATTGACCCTCGAACTTAGGCACAGTTGCACACACATTCTATGAACAATGGGGCACCACTTGACTTGAATTGATCTAAAGTTTAATAGGGCATGAGAATAGTGTACTACAGGTATTTATGCACAATAAAGCGGTAAGCTTAGGAAAGGGTTTACCAGATATACTTCTAATCTTTGGAACAACAATTAAAGCTAATGTTGCTCTTCCTCAATTCTTGCATCCGCTAACTGATTCAACCATCTATTAACTCATTTATTAAGACAGTCTTATTAAACGTGATACCTAAATAATTATAATTAATGATTACTTTATCAATACTTTCTTGATGACCTAATGTAATAGCATAAAGTTGGTCATCCTTTGTTGCAGTTCCATCATTCACTTTATCCAGTTGCTTTTGGGGATCTGTCCTTGGTTCTAATTTCACTTCATTTAATTCTCTAAAAATATAAGTGTTTTCTTCGCCACTACTAAAATTATCAGTTATTATAAAGCCTTTATAGGGGTTACTTACCTGTATTTTCACCTCTGAAGGCTTATTGTTGTTATTTATCAAAACATCTTTAATTTCTATTTCTCCGAATATATTTTTATTTCCTACTTCAACTAACAATACCTGCTTATCTGTTGAATAACCGCTTGGAATAGCAACTAATGGCGTAGAATATTTAAAATACACATAGCCACTACCTATCAATAAAACAGCCAAGCTGATGCAACCAATAATTAATTTTTTCAAACCATCCACTCCCATAATAAATTTGTCTTCTTATAACATATACGGTTGTTTGTCTATTTTGGTTTCAGAATATTCAGCTATTTACTAATCTGCCCCTTTGGAACAAACAAAATAATGTCTTCAACTTTTGTAAGTCCTATGTTTTTCTTAAAATGTTAGATTTTTGGGTAAGATATAACTACCACTTATATAAATGAAAGGAAGAAAAACATGGATTATGACAATGACAAGAGAATCAAATTAACTTCATCAGAGATCGCTTCTCTTTGGGGAGGATATATGGCTGACAGTATGTCTAATTGTGTCCTACGCTATTTTATTAAAACGGTCGAAGATAAAGAAATCGAACCAATTCTTCAATTTGCTCTTGGTTTAACTGAGGAACACATCCAAATTATAAGGGAAATTTTTAAGAATGAGAAATTTCCTATTCCACAGGCATTCACAGAGGAAGATGTAGACCTTACAGCACCAAAATTATTTACTGATATTCTCATGTTACTTTATGTAAGACAAATGGGAATCACAGGAGTAAATACATATTCGCTAGCATTAGGTAGTAGTGCAAGACTAGATATAAGAGAATTTTATAGTCATAATTTAAAAACAGCTGCAGAGCTAACAAATAAATCAACCACCTTATTACAATCCAAAGGCATTTTTAGTCGATCACCTTACATCCCCTATCCTGAAGTAGTTGAGTTTGTTCAAAAAGAGGGCTGGCTGAATGGAATTTTCGGGGATCGTAGACCCATAAATGTTGCTGAAATTAGCCATCTATTCATAAATTCTGTTACAAACTCAATTGGTAAGGACCTTATGACAGGATTTGCTCAAGTAGCAAAATTAAAAGAGGTGAAGGAGAAGTTTATTAGGGCTCGTGACATTGCTGCCAAGCACCTAGAAATATTCTCATCTTTATTAAAAGATGATAAAGTGCCCGCACCCCAAATTTGGGATTCAGGAGTGACCACCTCTAACGTTTCTCCCTTTTCAGATAAACTCATGCTCTTCCATACCATGGGTCTTTGTCAAAACGGACTGGCTAACTATGGGATTTCAATTTCTGCAAGCCCTAGAAGAGACATTGCTACCCATTATCTTCGTCTTGCTTCAGAGGTTGCCACTTTCTCAGATGACTGTGCAGAATTAATGATTAAAAATCACTGGCTCGAAAAAATGCCAGGCATGATTGAACGAGATGCAATTATTAATAATAAGTAATAAAGCAATAAAAAGCTCCTTAATTAAATAAAGGGGCTTTTCTTGTGTTTCCATTATAGTAAATGAACTTATATATGAATGTTTTGAACTATCTGACCGTTACCTGAAGAAGAAAAGCATTACTATTTGGATACTTTTGTACTTTCCTACATTTCATTCATCATAAGTCGAATAAACTCTGCTCGATTTTTCACTTTTGTTTTCTTGAAAATGCTGCCAATATGCTTCTTCACAGTAACGACACTTATATATAACTCTCTAGCAATCATTTCGTTTGATTTACAGGATAGCACTAGCTCCGCTACCTCATGTTCCCGTGTCGTTAATGAGTAATTATGAATTACTGGTAGAGGAAATCCAGCTTCAAGCATTTTGTTTTTTAAAAAAGTATAAAAGTGATCATTCCGTAAATCAAGAGAATAAGTTGGAGCCGGACAGTTTTTTCCAAAATCGTAATGAACAGGAATGGTAGTACGACTGAAGCCAATTTGTTCAAATACGTTCCCGAGTCCAGGGAAAGCAGTAGAGCTAACTAAAACACGATTTGGACCGAGATAGGATAACGTGCATCTCAATATATCAGCCCGAACTGTTGCATCGTCCATAGTCACTATAGTATCAATTAGACGAATGTACCAGCCCGTTGTTTCATTGGTGGACTTGAATTTTGTAAACTCTTTCTTACTAAGGGATTGAATATACGGTCCTGTTACAGGCTGTTTTAACAAATAACAAAGATTCTGATTTATGGGTAAAATGATCGCTAATCCTATTATCATTCTTTCACTGTTCCTATAAACCCTAACAGGATTACTTGGTAAATCTAATAATTCCTCTAAATGCAAAGACTCTAAATCATTCCTAACTATGTTTAAATAATTATCAACATCTATTCCGTCAAGCTTTAACAGTTCCTCTGGTATAGTAACAGTTTGCTTCCTTTTTTCTATATAAGCCTTCACCTCTTTTATCATGGTCACATCCATTGGCTCAAAATAATTAGAAGATTTTATTTTACCCATGTAATAAACATCCTGTAACATTTCACTGCCTGTATAGTAAAAAAAGTGGTAGAAATCCTCTATCATATTCATATTCTGTTTGCCAAATTCTAGTTTTAATACGTTATAGTAATAAAAGGCGCACCGCTTTATGTATTCCTTAAATTTTGTTGGAAAGCGCCGCTCAAAATCTGATTTAATCGTATCTCTTACTAGTTCATGTATATACCAGCCTCTAACGGAAGGACGATAAAACGAGAGAGTAGTTAATTTATGGAACAAGTCTGTAGAAATAGGTTCCTGACTGACATACTCCAACACCTCTTGATTAAATTGGAACAGAAGGGAGGAAACGCTTACGAGGTGTTCTAATTTAGCATCTTGTATCCCCCTATACCAATGCTTACCCATTTCTAGGACCACACTATTTTTGACAGATTGCAAGGACTCCGCCGACCCAGATTCAATTAGAGTAATAGCTAATGCTAGAGATAAAGCATGGCCTTTTGTTAAATTCCAAATGGTCATAACTTCGTGCTTACTCAGATTATAAGGGGATAGTAAGTCTTTCACTTCACTATAGGATAAAGACGTCAGCTCGATTAATTTTAATCGGCGACTATGTAGAGTTAGAATCCAATAAGCAGGTAATCTTTTACTGCTCGAAATGACTACCAATATATTATTGTTTAAATTACCAAGTAAGAATTCCCTGATTTCAGTATCAAAGTCTTCTAAATATTCGTAGCTATCTATAGCAAACACGATCGGATGTTTCTTTGAAATCTGATTAAGCTGCTTAGAAGCTTCTTGTAAGGTATCAATTAAATTTATATGAGTTTTGTTATCTTCCATTCCTAATAGGGGACCAATCTTCTCTATAAATAAACGTTCTGAGAACATCATACTTTTACCATCTAATAGAACAAAACGAATAGTATGTTCCTCAGCAATCCATTTAAATTGATCTAACAAGAAACTCTTTCCGACACCACTAATCCCATATAAATAAAGGAGATCACCAGTTCCTTTTGCACAATGTAAATTATGGAGTAGATTTTCGAACAAAATACATTCTGTTTGCCTAGTTTGAATGGTGTTTTTCCCTCCCGAAACTTTCATCTTGTTCACCCCATTAAAAGTATACTTAGGTATCATTTATAAATATGATTAACACCTTTATGATAATTATAGTTTTATAAATGATAATTAGCACTGGAGGTTGAGGGTATGAACGAAAATGAAAAAGGAGTATGGTTACACTTTTTATCAAAGTGGGTCTTTTTCCTACCGATCCCTGTGTTATTGCTATTTGCATCAATTGGGATACTTCTAAGTGCCGCTGGCGGTTCGCCCATGGGACTGGCCTTTATGGTTGCAGCTGCTGAAAAACCATATGGTCTTCGTATACAAGGTTTAGCTTTAATCCTACTTTGGGGTTCCATGGCTGTATTTTTCGTAGCACTGTCTAAATTTTTCCGTCAAGATTTTCCGGTTAAAAGTACGATGCTGTCATTATGTGGTTTAGGATTTATCATTCCAATGTCGGCAGGAAATCTCTCATGGACAGTTGGTTTGGATATGTCAAGGAGATACGCTGCTGCTACCCCTGAGCAACAGGACTTAATAAACGAAATTCAATCGACCATTTTCCAAGTCGTCGAGTCTCGTATTGATGTGGCTAATTTGTTATGGGGAGTGGGGATGTTACTATTTATATTCATGGCACAGAAATCAAAATCGGTCCCCTTATTTATAAGCATTTTGTATTTTTTCTCAGCTCTTGTCATGCTATGCGTATTTTTTTCTCATGTGTTTGGATACACGTTTCCATTTGTTCTAATCCCTCCTTTCTGGCTGGCAACCCTAACTGCACATATTGCACTTGGTGTGACATTTCATAAGAAGAGAAAGCTAGCAAATAAAGAGTAGTAAGTATTTGATTGATATCATATAGAGAATGTTATAAAGACATTCTCTATTAATTTAACAATTTTAACTGATTTCATCTATAAGCCCTCCCCTTTTTATTTATTTTCACTTTGGTTCACACCTAAGAAAGCGGATAAATCATTGTTGTTTTCAAGATACCATTGAATTCACACGTACAAATACCCTAAATATTAGAGATAATATCCATTTTAATTTAGAGGTTTGGATCGTTAGGGATGAATTATGCATTAGTAGAGTTAGAGCATCATTATAGTAGGGATGAAGGACTTAACTAAGGGAAATCTGATACATTTAGTCCTTCATTGCACCGATAAAGGACTTAACAGGGTGTAACCTGATACATTTAGTCCTTCATTGCTTCGATGAAGAACTTTACAGGTTGTAATCTGATACAATTAGTCCTTCATTGCTTCGATGAAGGGCTTAACTGGGGGAATTCTGATACATTTAGTCCTTCATTGCTTCGATGAAGGACTTTATAGGGTGTAACCTGATACATTTAGTCTTTCATTGCACCGATGAAGAACTTAACTGGGCGAAATCTGATACATTTAGTCCTTCATAGCATCGATGAAGAACTTTACAGGTTGTAATCTGATACAATTAGTCCTTCATTGCTTCGATGAAGGACTTAACTGGGGGAATTCTGATACATTTAGTTCTTCATTGCTTCGATGAAGGACTTTATAGGGTGTAACCTGATACCTTTAGTCCTTCATTGCTTCGATGAAGAACTATACAGAATGAAATTCGATACAAAAAGTCCTTCATAGAGTATATGAAGGACTAATGCCCATGCCTATTTTTATAGCTATTAATATTTATATGATTGTCCACCATCAATTGGAATAACAGTTGCATTGATAAAGCTTGCTTGATCAGATAAGAGGAAAGCTACCAAATAACCAACTTCTTCCGGCTTCCCGAAGCGCTTCATTGGATTTGGTTCAACAAACTGTTTTCCTACCTCTTCCCAATTGTCAGGATCAATTTGTTTTAATGAACCTTCAACCATTGGAGTCATGATTGCACCTGGCGCAATCGCGTTAATACTAATTCCATATTGGCCATATTCTATCCCGGAATTTTTCGTTAATCCAACTACACCATGTTTACTTGCTGCATATCCAGATTGATTTCCTACTCCACGAATACCACCGACAGAGGCAGTATTAACGATTGAACCAAAGCCTTGTTCTTTCATCACTTTCAGTACGTATTTCATACCATAAAATACACCATTTAAGTTGATTGCAACTACTTTATGGAATTCATCAATTCCATAATTCTCTGTTAAGTTTTGTTTACCTTCAATCCCTGCATTGTTGAAGAAACTATCGATTTTCCCAAGCTTTTCAACAGTTTCATTTACATAGTTTTCTACAGCATTTTCATCTGATACATCAGCAGTAATAAGTAATACTTCTGCACTTGGTGCAACTTCTAATACTTTGTTTTTTGTTTCTTCTAATGAAGCAGCATTAAGATCAACAAGTGAAAGCTTTGCTCCTTCTTTTGCTACTTGTAATGCAGAGGCTTGACCTAAGCCAGATCCTGCACCTGTAATTAATACTACTTTTCCTTCAAAACGGTTAGTCATTTGAGGTTCCTCCTTTGTAGTTTATAGTACTAGTAATCTATTACCCTAAAAAATGATGTTTAAATTCTTATATAATCCATTTTCGCTAATACGTAAAAAGTGTCGAGATAGTTGCTGCTCGCTAAAGAACAAATATAAAAGAAAATATTCTTTTTGATACTTAACTAAATTAAAACAAATTCCCTTAATACATTATTGCGCCGTATATCCACCATCAAGTGTTAACGTATTACCCGTCATAAAGGAAGAATCGTCAGACGCCAAGAACAATACGCCTTTTGCCATTTCTTCAGCTTGTCCTAACCGTTTCATCGGTGTTGCAGCGGCTAATGCCTGTTTGCTTTCTTCCGGTATAATTGGTGTATCAATAAAACCAGGGCATAATGCGTTAACACGAATGTTTTGTTCAGCATATTCAAGAGCAAGTGAGCGAGTTAAGTTTACAACTCCGCCTTTTGCAGCGTTATATGCTGCTGAACCAGGTGATCCAACCAAGCCGTACATCGATGCCGTATTCACGATCGAACCGCCACCTGTTTTTAACATTTCACGAATCGATTCACGGGCTACTAAAAAGACACCATCTAAGTCAACATTCACCGTGTTTCTCCATTCTGAATACTCTAACTCATGTGAAGGTTGAACACGGCCTATCCCTGCATTGTTAAAAACAATATCTACTTTGCCAAACGTTTCAACTGTTTGTTTAAAGATATTTTCAACCGCTTCTTCACTTGTAATATTTGCTTTTATAAAAAGGGCTTTATAATTAAGCGCTTTCAATTCAGTTTCAAAAGCCTTTCCTTTTTCCTCATTTAAGTCTACTAAAACGACCTTTGCTCCTTCTGAAACAAATAAACGTGCTGTCGCAGCTCCAATTCCAGATGCACCACCAGTAATCACGGCTACTCTGTTTTGTAATTTACCCATTTTACATCCTCCTACTTAAAAATCTTTACTATTTTGTGTACAATTTAATTCTACTCCTTTGTTCTTTTATCACAATCATTAAGATATCATGAAGTGTCTACTAGTTAGACACTTCTAATAAATCTGTCTATTTTGAGCGAGGTTCTTTCATGATTAACGACCAACACACACCATCTCAACGTCAAAATCGAACAAAAACACATTTGAAGCAAGCATTAATAGAGCTAATAAAAAAGCAAGGTTACCTTTCCGTTACTGTAAAAGATATTGTCGATCATGCTGCTTATAACCGAAGCACCTTTTATGTCCATTACCAAGACAAGATAGAGTTAGCAGAAGATTTACTAGTTTCTATGCTTCGGGGAATAGAATCTTCAGTAGCCCAACCCTATGTGCCTGGTCACAAGGTTTATACAGACAATCTAAAAGTACCCTCTTTTACTATCGTTTCTTTTATTTATCAAAACAAAAATTTTTTCGAACTGATTAACTACGATGATACAATACCAGGGTTACATACAAGATTTCCCCAAACAATCTTAAAAATCTATATGGAACAGTTTGTCTTTGAAACAATCGATAATATTCCAGTTAATATGGAGTATTTTAAGCGTTATACTGCTTATGGATTTTATGGACTTCTTCATAATTGGATTGGAAATGGATTTGTTGAAACAGAAGAGGAATTTATAAAGGAAGTTATTGATCTTACGAAGACTCATATTTATTCCTTTAGGTTTGTTGGAGGTAATAGGTAGTGTTTTCATAAGGCTATTTTCTAAGAAATTGTTGCTTTTATTTTATAGAAAGAGGACTTCAAGAATGAATCCTCCAGCTGTCTTTTACAAAGAGCAGTCTAATCATGTTGAATGCGTGGCGCAGTTAGTGCTTAAGTAAATTATCTGCAATTAGCATTCACCCAGGTCGACTGTATGAGTTTATTATTAGAGGAAATTTCCCATCTTAATTTTCTATTCTATCAAATATGACACTAAATGCACGATAGCTTGTTTCTTTGTAAAACCTTTTGGTTTTCTGTATTTTTTCAGAACATAAAAAAGACCAGTATCTATACTGATCTTTTCCTTCTCTTACTTGGCAATGTCCTACTCTCACAGGGGGAAACCCCCAACTACCATCGGCGCTGAAGAGCTTAACTTCCGTGTTCGGCATGGGAACGGGTGTGACCTCTTCGCCATCATCACCAAATATTATTAAGTTTGAAGGGATATTCCTTCAAAACTAGATAACAAGTCACAATTCAATTCACTGAGCTTACGCTTTTTATTAGGTTAAGTCCTCGATCGATTAGTATCTGTCAGCTCCACGTGTCACCACGCTTCCACCTCAGACCTATCAACCTGATCATCTTTCAG